>NZ_JBHXJK010000001.1:38788-176158 GCF_042723255.1 Amycolatopsis thailandensis | reverse complement strand
CGTCCGGAATCCTCCCCCGTCGACCACTGGCCTCCCGTACAAGCCCACCCCGGCGCCGAGACGCACCAGGTCACCCCAGTGGGTAAGCAAATACGAGTCCGCTAAGGAGGCCTTCACGGACTTCAGGCGGAGGCGACGCGTTCGCGGAGGTACGCGATGTCGGCGGCCTGGCCCTCGGCCGGGGTTTCGACGATCACGGGCGCGCCCGCTTCGGCCGCGACCGCGGCCAGCACCTCGGGGTCGATGGTGCCGTCGCCGCCGACGACGTTGGCGTGCCGGTCCCGCGTGGAACCGAACTCGTCGCGCGAGTTGTTGAGGTGCACCAGATCGATCCGGCCGGTGATGGCCTTGACCTTCTTGACCGCCTCGGTCAGGTCCCAGCCCGCCGCGTACGCGTGGCAGGTGTCGAAGCAGAATCCCGCGCCGAATTCGCCGACCTTGTCCCAGAGCCGGGCGATCGTGTCGAGGTCGCGGGTCATCGCGTTGTCGCCGCCCGCGGTGTTCTCGATCAGGATCGGCACGGCGAAGCCGCCCTTTTCCTGTTCACGCTCGAAAAGCTTGCGCCAGTTGACGAGACCTTCTTCGACGTCTTCCGAGGAACCGACGTGACCGCCGTGCACGACGAGCCCTTTCGCGCCGATTTCGGCCGCGCCGTTCGCGTGTTGCGTGACGTTCTTCCGCGACGGGATGCGGATGCGGTTGTTCATCGACGCCACGTTGATCAAATACGGCGAGTGGATGAACACCTCGACCGGCGACTCTTTGATCGCTTCGCCGTGCGGGTGGGGTTTGGGAGCTTTCCAGCCCTGCGGGTCGGAAAGGAAGAACTGGAGGACCTCGGCTTCGCGTTCGGCGACCGCGGAGAGGGGATCGTCGTCGCGGACATGGGCACCGATTTTCATGCTGGCAACTTACCCTCGCCGCTTTTTCCCCGGCGCGGGCCGGATGGTCACGCTCGTGGGGTAGCGTGAGCGCGTTCCGTTAAAACCGCGTTGGGTCTTGAGGGGCGGAGGACGAACTCGATGGGGAAGACTGCCGGGCGGATCACGGCACTGGGTTTCGCGCTTTCGGTTTCGGCCGGGCTCGCGTTCCCGACGTTCGCGATGGCCGCCGAGCCGAATCCGACCCTTTCCGGCGAATGCGCGTCGACGCTGCAGAACGAGAGGACCGCCGACGGCCTCGTTCTCGACGCGGGCGCCCCGCTCAACTCGCCCGAGGCACTGACGGTCGGTTTGGACTCCAAGGCCAAGACAGCCCAGGGACGCAAGCCGCTGCTCTCGCTGCCGGTCGGCGATCTGGTCAAGGCGACCGGCCTGACCGACAACGCGGTCGGCGATGTCGTCGCGAAGGGCGTCTGCCCGACCGCACAGGGCGCGGTGAACACGGTCGGCAACCTGACCCAGGGCATCGCCAAGGAGGTTCCCGGACTCCCGGAGATCCCCCCGAACGACCCCGAGCCGCCGAAGCCCGAGCCCCCGCAGCCCCAGCCCCCGAAGCCGGGTCCGGGTCAACCCGGTGGTCCGGGCACCGAGCTCCCCGTCGAGTCCGGCCCTGGTTCCTCCACCGGTATCGGCGGCGACTCGATCGCCGGTGTCATCAGCAACGCCGCGCTGCTCCCCGGCAACTTCGTCCAGGCGCCGGTGATCACCGAGATCATCCCGGGCGAGGTCCCGCCGCCCACCGTCGACGAGAAGGACACCGGCAACGCGCAGGCCGTCCAGGCTCCGGTCACCCCGGCCAAGCTGCCGCTGCTGCTCGCGGTGCTGGCGCTGGCCGTGGTCGCCGCCGCTCTGGTCCGCGCCTGGCTGCGAGGCAAAACCGCCTGACCTTCACCCGCAGTGACCCTAGGTGACGCCCGCTTCCACTCGAATGCCTGACCTCTTCGAGCGAGCGGGCGTCACTTGTCTCCATTAGCGTCGTTATGCGGGTAGGTGACCCCGACGACGGAGGAGTCGAAGGCATGCGCGAACGGACACGGAGGGCGACCGCCCTGGGTGCCTCGGCCTTCATTCTCGCGGGCTCGGCCGCCCTCGCCATGCCAGGCACGGCCGCCGCCGCCGAGACCAAGACCGCCGCCTGCGGCGGATCGGTGACCGCCAAACCCGGCGACAAGATCGTCGGCAAGACCCCGCTGCTCGGTATTCCGATCAACCTCGGCACCGCCGGACCGGTCACCGGCGTGCTGACCGGCACGATCGACGCGTTGCTCGGCACGGTCTGCAGGGTGACGGTGACCGTGGTGAACGCCGTCGTCGCGCCGGTCCCGGTGATCGGCGAACCCGCCGCGGAAGCGCTCAACGGCGCCGTCACCGGCACCACCCAGGCGCTCACCGGCGGCGGCAAACCCGCCCCCGGCACACAGCCCCAGCCGCAGAAGCCCGGCACCGGCACGCCCGGCACCGGCAACCCGCAGACGGGCGGCCCCGCCGGCACGCCCGCGCAGGGCGGCACTCCGGCCGGTGGCGGCATCCCGGCGGCGAACAGCCCGCTGCTGCCCGGCACCTTCACCCCGAACTTCGGTGGCCTGCCGTTCGGCATCAGCACGGGCTACGCCCCGATGCGCGACTACAGCTCCATCCCGATGGCGACGGCCGGTCTCTTCAGCCCGTCGCCCGGCATCCGGTACGGCGGGCAGATCCCGGGTTACGCGCCGCAGTTCGGTATCGCCGCCGAGGGGGAAAACGCGGCGGGCAATCCGGACATCCAGAATGCGGGACAGGCCGAAGCGCTACCGAATGTGAGCAACGGATTCACTCAGGACGGGAAACTGCCGCTGCTGATCGCCGTTTTGGCACTCTCCGGAGTCAGCGCGGGCCTGGTCCGCACCTGGGTCCTCCGCCGAATGGCCGCTACAAGTTAGTCCTACCGCCTAGTATCTTCTTGGTCACTCCCTCGTTATCCCCGTTGGCAGTGCTTTTCCCGCTGGTGAAAACCAGGCGCACTGCTTCACGCCCCCACCGACCCGGAGGATCGCGCTCGTGCGGAAGACCACCATCTGGCAGACCACCCGCAAGGCGCTCACCGTCACCGCACTCGCGACCATGGTCACCGGTGGCGCGCTCTTGACGGCGGGCACCGCCTCGGCGGCCACCACGCTGGCGAACGCGTGCAGCGGCACGGTCAACGGCGGGATGGGCGACACCGTCGCGATCACCGGCACCTCGGTCAAGGAGCTGGTGCGGGCGGGCGCGAAGGAAGCGGGCACGCTGGCCCTCTACGACGTCGCCGCGAACGACATCGCCAAGGTCAACAAGATCGAGCTCGGCACGGTCCCGCAGGCGGCGGGCGGCACGGTCGAGGCGAAGGCGATCGGCGCGGCCGTGCGACAGGCCGTCAAGGAGACCAAGTCCTGGGGCCTCGGGTTCAACCCCGAGAAGACGCTGGACAGCATCGAGCACAAGGTCACCGGCAGCTGCGGCCTGACCACCGTCGCGACGAACTACGTCGCCCCCACGCTGCCGGCGCCGAGCACCACCGCCCCGCAGCAGGGCGGCACCGGCGGCGCCGCGAACGGCGCCCAGCCCAACACGAACCTGCTCCCCGGCGGCAGCAACGGCACCGGCTACGCCCCGCCGCGCGACTACGGCAACCTGCCGGTCGCGCAGCCGGGTGTCGCGGTGGCGCCGGGCGTGCGTTACCCGGCCAACAGCCCACTCCCCGGTGAGGACGCCCCGCAGTACGGCACGGACGGCCAGGCCGGACAGGGCCCCGACGTCCGCAACGCGGGCAACGCCGAAGCGCTCGCGACCGACGGCATGCCCGGCGGCGACGTCCAGCTGCCGATGCTGCTCGCGGTGCTCGTCCTCGCCGGCGTGACCGCCGCGCTGGTGCGCACCTGGGTCCTGCGTCGCGTCTCCTGACCGCCAGGTAAGCTTACCTGGACAAACCCTCCTGCCACGGACAGTCCGTGGCCGCGAGCCCATAGGAGGTGAGTGGTTGTGTCACGCCATTACGAGGTAATGGTCATCCTCGACCCCACGCTCGACGAGCGTACGGTCGCCCCGACCCTGGACAACTTCCTCAACGTGATCCGCACTTCGGGCGGAAGCGTGGAGAAGGTCGACGTCTGGGGCCGCCGCCGCCTTTCGTACGAGATCAAGAAGCACGCCGAGGGCATCTACGCGCTCCTCGACCTGAACTCGACGTCGGAAGCGGTCAAGGAGCTGGACCGTCAGCTCTCGCTGCAGGAGACCGTGCTCCGCACCAAGGTCATGCGCCGCGAGATCAAGCCGGCCAAGCCCGTCGCCGCCGCCAAGGCCTGAGCCGAAGGACTTTTCCGATGGCTGGAGACACCGTCATCACGGTGATCGGCAACCTCACGTCCGACCCGGAGCTTCGCTTCACCCCTTCCGGTGCGGCGGTCGCGAACTTCACCGTCGCGTCCACCCCGCGCACGCTGGACCGTCAGTCCGGTGAGTGGAAGGACGGCGAGGCCCTGTTCCTGCGCTGCAACATCTGGCGTCAGGCGGCCGAGAACGTCGCCGAGTCGCTGACGCGTGGCGCGCGAGTCGTCGTGCAGGGGCGCCTCAAGCAGCGGTCTTTCGAGACCAAGGAAGGCGAGAAGCGCACCGTCGTCGAGCTCGAGGTCGATGAGATCGGCCCGTCGCTGCGCTACGCCACCGCCAAGGTGAACAAGGTCAGCCGTGGCACCGGTGGCGGTGGAGGCGGCGGCTTCGGTGGAGGCGGCGGTGGCGGCCAGTCCGGCCCGCCCGCCGACGACCCGTGGGGTTCCGCCCCGCCCGCCGGTGGCGGCGGTGGCGGCGGTTTCTCCGACGAGCCGCCCTTCTGACCAAGGCAGGTGCGTCCACCGCGGGCGAAAGCTCCGCGAGACGCCTCGAGACAACCACTACGTAGAAATCCAGGAGTAATACCGTGGCCAAGCCACCCATCCGCAAGCCCAAGAAGAAGGTCTGCGTGTTCTGCAAGGCCGAGAAGAAGGGCCGCCCGGAGAACATCGACTACAAGGACACCAACCTGCTTCGGAAGTACATCTCCGACCGCGGGAAGATCCGTGCCCGTCGCGTGACCGGCAACTGCAGCCAGCACCAGCGTGACATCGCCATCGCGGTCAAGAACTCGCGTGAGATGGCGCTGCTGCCCTACACCTCGACCGCGCGCTAAGGAGGCACGTCAATGGCGAAGATCATTCTCACCACCGACGTCGCCAACCTCGGTGGGCCCGGCGACATCGTCGAGGTCAAGGACGGCTACGCACGCAACTACCTGCTCCCCCGCGGCTACGCCATCGTGGCCACCAAGGGCGCGGAGAAGAACGTGCGCACGATCAAGCGGGCGCAGGAGAGCCGTCGCATCCGCGACCTCGACCACGCCAAGGAGATCAAGGCGACCCTGGAAGGCCTCGGCGCCATCCAGCTCAGCGGCAAGGCGGCCGAGGGCTCGAAGAAGCTCTTCGGTTCGATCACCACCGGCGAGATCGTGGACGCGATCAAGGCCGCGGGTGGCCCGCTGCTCGACAAGCGCGTCATCGAGCTGAAGGACCACATCAAGACCGTGGGCAAGCACTCGGTCGGCGCCCGCCTGCACCCCGACGTCCGCGTCGACGTGCGGCTCGAGGTCAAGGCCAAGTAACACCGCTTCAAGCACAGGGCGGGACGTCTCCATTCGGAGGTGTCCCGCCCTTTGTTTTACGGGGAACCCCACCCCGCCGGGCCACGTCTTAAGCTTGACTGGGGATCAAGGCATTATCGAGACTCGACGTCGAGGCACGGGGACTCAAAGGGGATCTGGAACCAATGGCTTACGACAGCAACGCCGAGCGGAACCGGCAGGAGAAGGTCGCGGTGTCCGCGCCTGCCAACCCGGATAAGCCTTCGTCGACGTCGGGCGGGGGCGGCGGCGGGTTCGCCTTCGACAAGGACAAGATCGACGGCATCATCAAGAAGTGGACGGACCTGCAGGTCGAGCTCAAGAAGGACTTCGCCGACGCGAACCTGATGGCGAACGTCAAGGCGCCCGGCAAGGAGTTCGCGAGCGGCGACTGGGAGAAGCTGGCCAACCCGTCGGGCAAGGCGTTCCTGGAGCAGAACCAGAAGATGCAGGACTACGTCAAGAACTACATCGACCAGCTGACCGCCGCGAAGCAGAAGATCGCCACGAACGAAGCCGAGACGCAGGCCTCGCTGAACAAGCACAAGGCCGTGTGATGCGCCGTTCCCTCGTTCTCCTCGTCGCGGCCGGCGCGCTGGTCGCGGGCTGTTCGGGCACCAAGAACGGCACCGCCGGCTCGGACCCGTCCTACACGACCGGGGCCGGTTCCTCCAGCGCGTCGAGCGGCTCGTCCGGCTCCGCGCCCAAGGTGTCGAGCCCTCTGAAGACCTCGTCGATCGAGACCGACGCGTGCTCCGCGCTTTCCGCGGCCAAGCGGTCCGAGCTCGGGCTGGGCGAAGGCGAGCGGCGGACGACGAGCGTCGGACCCGGCTGCTCGATCTTCGCCGCCGAAGACCGGCTGAACCAGATCGAGATCAGCCCGGTCCTCGCGAACAAGAACGGCCTCAGCGACGTCTACGACACGAAGGCCAACGACGCGTACTTCGAGGAGACGCAGGTCTCCGGGTACCCGGCGGTCTACGCCGCCGCGCTCGACGGCCGCAAGAGCGGCAAATGCGGCCTGTTCGTCGGCGTGACCGACCAGCTGGCCGTGAACATCCTGGTGCAGTACGACAACGGGCCCGGCGCGAGCGATCCGTGCCCCGTCGCGCTCAAAGTGGGGGAAGCGATGATCCAGACGTTGAAGGAGGGCTGACGCGTGTTCCTGCTGCCGATCATCGCCGGGTACTCGGCCTACAACCTGGCGACCACGAAATCCGGCGACTTCGAAGCGTCGGGCGGCGATCGCAAGATCGATTGCTACAACATCTGGGAGAAGATCGTCACCGGTCCGGGTACCGGGTCGATCCAGGAGGGGCAGGCCGCGGCGACCCGGCTCAAGGCCGGTTACCAGGACAGGCTGACCACCATCGACAACCTGTCGAAGGAGATGGACGCCGCCTGGACCGGCAAGAGCGCCGAAGCCGCGCAGCAGTCCGGCGCGCATCCGCTGCGGGCGTGGATGGACGACTCCGGCAAGAAGCTGGTGGACTCCGACAAGTACCTCGGCGAGCAGAACACCGCGTTCACCACGGTGAAGGCGAAGGTGCAGCAGGTCCCGAAGGATCCGCCGAAGAACAACCTGCTCAACTCCATCACCCCGTGGACCACCGACACCGACCGCGCGATCCGGGACTACAACTCCAAGGGTCAGGCGAACGTCGACGCGTTCAACGAGTACTTCAAGGCCAGCTCCGAGAACGGGAAGGGCCTCCCCACCTACAACAAGATGGAGGGGCAGAAGTCGAACGTCGACGTCAACGGCGGTGGCGGCGGCAAGGACAAAGACAAGGACGGCAACGGGAACGGCCAGGGCGACCGCAACGGGAACAACGGCATGCCGGGCATCTCGACGCCGCCCGGTTCGATGCCGCCCGGCGGGATGCCGAACGTCCCCGGTGCGAACATGCCGGGCATCGGCACCCCTCCGGGGGCGAACATGCCAGGGGCGAACCTGCCGGGCAGCAACATGCCGGGTATCGGTGGACCGGGCTCGAACATGCCGGGCGCGAACCTGCCCGGCGGGCAGTACAACCCGAACCTCCCCGGCAGCAACTACAAGCCGCCGTCCTGGGACGACGGGACGAGCGCGTCCGGCTACACCCCGCCGAAGATCCCCGGCGCCGGTGGCTTCGGCCCGGGTAGCGGCGGGGGCGGCGGTGGCGGGGCAGGCTTCGGCGGAACCGACATCCCGGGTGCGGGCGGCTTCGGCCCGGACGGTGGCTTCGGCCCCGGTGGCGGCGGGTTCGGTCCCGGCGGCGGCAGCGGCGCGGCCATGCCCGGCAACGCGGGGGCGATGGGCGGCGCCGGCATGGGCGGCGGTGGCGCGGGTGGTTCCGGCGCCGGAGCCGGTCGCGGCGCGGGCGGGATGATGGGTGGCATGGGCGGTATGGGAGCCGGTGGCGCCAAGGGGAAGGGCGGCGAGGACGAGGAGCGCAGCTCCAAATTCCTGGTCGGCGACGACCCCAACGAGATCTTCGGAACCGACGAACTCACCGCACCGCCGGTGATCGGGGAGTAATACGAACAACCAGGCCGGGCGCGTGCCAAGATTGGGGCCGCGCCCGGCCTGTCTCGTTCCGGGCTGGACGAACATGAACGACTAGGGGGCAGTTCCGGTGCTGGACAAGCAGGTCACGATCACGACCGGCACCCTCATCACGCTGATCCGCCGCCGTGGCGGCGAGCCGCACACGATCCTGTCGGAGACGCCGACCTGGTACGACGAGGGCGCGCAGCGGGCCGAGGACGAGCGGACCAACGAAGAGCTGGCGAGCCAGGGGCTCTTCGGCGCACGGGGCCTGCACCCCGGGTTCAAGGCGACACTCGAAGCGATCGCCAGGCCGTCGCTGGAGTACTACGGCTGGGTCGACGGCGGTTTCGAAGGCAAAGCGCTGAGCTTCACCCTGCTCGCGGGGAGCGCGGGTGGCGAGGGCTTCGTCCTCGCCCGCCACAGCGAGCACGACGGCGTCGCGCTCGCCTCGGTGCGGCCCGAAGAACTGCTCACCGAGTTCCTCGACCAGATCCCGAAGCTCGCGCCGGGGCGTGGCCGTCCGGTCGCCGTCCCGAAAAGTCAGGTCGAAGCCCCGCGCTCGTCGTCGACAGCGCAGGACGAGGGTTTCGAGGTGCTTCGCAGCGGTCGCCAGAGCGCCGGGAGCCAGGAGGCGGACGAGCTCCGCCGCATTCTCGCGTTACGCCGTTTGGGTAGCGGCAGCCTGTATGTCGCCGCTCGCGGCCGGAGCGGCGCGCGGCAGCGGATCGAACGCCCGGTGAACTACATCGATACGACCGAGGGCCGGTGGCTGACCGAAGAGATACCGGGGAGTGGCGAGCCGAGGATCGCCTTCACACCCGCCGACCAGCAGGTTCTCGGAGAACGACTACGGAGCGCACAGGGCAGGTTGTTCGCGTCCTGAATTCCGTGCCGTTCAGTCCACCGGGTCATCCCTCTACTCTGCGTGGCATTCATCCACAGGGCACCCCTGTGCGCCCTCGTGCGACACGCCGAACGACGTGTTTCGCCCGACACGCCGGATAGACTTGAATGAAGTTCTCCACAGTGTCTCCACAGGCTCTGACCAGCACTTTTGTCAGACCACCCCACCGTTGCCCACAAGTTGTACACAGGCTACGGGTCACCTGTGAAGGGATGCCCGCAGTCATCCCCAGGTTATCCACAGGGCGGTCCCCAGGCGAAATTGCGCTGGTCCTTTCGGGGGGCCTACCGTGCCCGTCGGGCCGGTACGCACCGTGGTGGTCGTCCGGTCCCGAGGTGGACGCAGGGGAGCGCCGGGAGCCGGGGGAGGGCGGCCGGCGAGCACAGGCGGAGTGACCGGGGAAAATCTGGCATAATCGAACGCGTGTTCGATGTCTTGAGGAGGTGGCAGCAGCGGTGGCGCTGACCGACGACCGCAATCCGATGTACTCGGAGTCCGACCCGGGTCCCAGCGACCCCGGTCCGCGTGGCGGCGAATACGACCGCCAGCCTCCGCAGGACATCGCCGCCGAGCAGTCCGTGCTCGGCGGCATGCTGCTGTCGAAGGACGCCGTCGCGGACGTCATCGAAGCCCTCGGACCCGACGATTTCTACCGCCCCGCACACCAGGCGATCTACGACGTCGTGCTCGATCTCTACGGGCGCGGCGAGCCCGCCGACCCGATCACCGTCTCCGCCGAACTGGAACGCCGAGGCGAACTCGGCCGCGTCGGTGGCGCCCCGTACCTGCACACCCTGATCGCGACGGTGCCGACGGCGGCGAACGCCGGGTACTACGCGGAGATCGTCTCCGAGAAGGCGGTGCTGCGGCGCCTGGTCGAGGCGGGCACGCGGATCGTGCAGTACGGCTACGGCGCGGCCGCGGCCGACGGCGCGAACATCGACGAGGTCGTCGACCGCGCGCAGGCCGCGATCTACGACGTCACCGAGCGGCGCACCAGCGAGGACTACGTCGCGCTGGAAGAGCTGCTCCAGCCGACCATGGACGAGATCGACGCGATCGCGTCGCGCGGCGGGCAGTCGCAGGGCATCCCGACCGGGTTCGCCGACTTCGACGATCTGACCAACGGTCTGCACCCCGGCCAGATGATCATCGTCGCCGCGCGGCCCGGTGTAGGGAAGGCGCTCGCGCTGGACACCCCACTGGCCACGCCCGACGGCTGGACGACCATGGGCGAGGTCCAGCCCGGCGACAGGCTGATCGGCGCGAGCGGCCGTCCGACGACCGTGGTCGCCGCGACCGACGTCATGGACGGCCGTCCTTGCTACGAAGTCGAGTTCTCAGACGGCACGGTGATCCTCGCGGACGCGGAACACCAATGGCTGACCGACACGAGGGCGTCCCGCCGTTCGACGGGTGGTCCGGCGGTGCGGACGACAGAAGAGCTGGCGAACACACTGCGGTGCGAGACCGCGGATCGACGTGCCAACCACTCGATCGGGACCACGGCTCCGCTGCAGTTGCCCGAGCGCGATCTCCCGCTCCACCCCTACGCGCTCGGAGCCTGGCTGGGTGACGGCCATTCGGCCAGCGCTCGCTTCACCACGGCGGACCCGGAGATCATCTGCTATCTGGAAGCGGAAGCCGGGCTTCTGGTGGAGCGACGCGGCGAACTGTCGTACACCCTGCGGCTGGTCCCCCCGGACCCGGTGGAATACCGGCGTTGCGAGGTGTGCGGGGAGCCGTTCCTTCCCCATACCTCCCAGGTGCGGACTTGCGGCCGGTCCTGCGGTGGCAAGGTGCGTTTCCAGAGCGCTCCGGTGCCCGCGCCGACCTGCCCCGACTGCGGGCGCCCGTCGACGGGCATGCGCCTTTGCCAGGCCTGCCGCAACGAACACGGCAGCGTGCAGGCGATTCTCCGCACGCTCGGCGTACTCGGCGACAAACACATCCCCGTGGACTACCTGCGGGGGTCCGTCAAACAACGCCGTGCGCTGCTTGCCGGACTGCTCGACACCGACGGCACCGTCAATCATGCCGGCGCGGTCCAATTCGCCGTGACGAACAAGGTGCTCGCCGAACAGACCCGGGAACTGATCGTCAGCCTCGGCTACCGCTGCGCGCTCACGACCAAGAAGGTCAAGGGGCGCAGCGAGGAGACCTCGACGGCGTACATCCTCGGCTTCACCACCCAGGACCGGGTGTTCTGGCTGCAGCGCAAGCACCTGCTGCAGAAGGAACGGCTCACCAACGTCCGCGTCCGTCCGCACCTTCGCTACATCGTGGACGTCCGCCCGGTGCCGTCCGTTCCGGTGCGGTGCGTGGAGGTCGACGCGCCGGACCACCTGTATCTGGCCGGACGTTCGATGGTGCCGACCCACAACTCGACGCTCGGGCTGGATTTCGCGCGTTCGGCGTCCATCAAACACGGTCTGACCAGCGTGATCTTCTCGCTGGAAATGAGCAGGACCGAGATCGTCATGCGCATGCTCTCGGCCGAAGCGCGGATCCGCCTGGCGGA
The DNA here is from genome assembly GCF_042723255.1 of Amycolatopsis thailandensis. Classification (NCBI taxonomy): domain Bacteria; kingdom Bacillati; phylum Actinomycetota; class Actinomycetes; order Pseudonocardiales; family Pseudonocardiaceae; genus Amycolatopsis; species Amycolatopsis thailandensis. The sequence goes on along the minus strand of NZ_JBHXJK010000001.1, from coordinate 164,593 downwards.
CATGCGCGGTGGAAAGATGTCCGACGACGACTGGACGCGGCTCGCGCGCCGGATGAGCGAGGTCTCCGAGGCGCCGCTGTTCGTCGACGATTCGCCGAACATGACGATGATGGAGATCCGCGCGAAGGCCCGGCGGCTGAAGCAGCGCAACGACCTCAAGCTCGTCGTGCTCGACTACCTCCAGCTGATGACCTCGGGAAAGCGCGTCGAGTCCCGGCAGCAGGAGGTCTCGGAGTTCTCGCGGCAGATGAAGCTGCTGGCCAAGGAGATCGAGGTCCCGGTGATCGCGATCAGCCAGCTGAACCGTGGTCCCGAGCAGCGGACCGACAAGCGCCCGATGCTCTCCGACCTCCGTGAGTCCGGCTCGCTGGAGCAGGACGCCGACCTCGTCATCCTGGTCAACCGGCCCGACGCCTGGGAGCGGGACGACCCGCGCGCCGGTGAGGCGGACCTGATCATCGCGAAGCACCGTGCCGGGCCGACGGCGACGATCACCGTCGCGCACCAGCTGCACTACAGCCGCTTCGTCGACCTCTCGCACGACTAGCCGGAGCTGGCGCGCTGATCAGCCCGCCAGCCTGCGGAGCAAGCCCTCCAGATCGCGTTCGCCGTCACGGGTCTGGGCGCCGTGGGCCAGACCGGCCCGGATCAGCCGTTCGGCCGCGGGCCGGACGAACTGGCCCGCCCAGGCGTCGTGTTCCCGCCGGTAGCCCTCGGCCAGATCGTCGGGGGCGATGGCGTGTTTCGCGGCGGCGATCACGCCATCGGGCAGTGCGGCGATGTCGCGGGCCAGGCGGTCGACGACGTCGTCGAGCTCGTCGGCGGGAAGAGCCCGGTTGACCCAGCCGTAGCGTTCGGCCGTCTGCGCGTCGTACAGGTCGGCGCTGAGCACCGCCTCCAAAGCGCGATTGCGGCCGATCCGGCCGGCGAGATACTGGGTTCCTCCGCCTCCGGGGACGATTCCCATGAGGGCCTCGATCTGGCCGAGTCCGCCCGTGCCGATCGCCGCGAACGCCATGTCCGCGGCCGTGACGAATTCCGCCCCTCCGCCGCGCGCGAGGCCGGCGAGCTTGACGATCGTCACCTGAGGCTGGTGCCGCAACAGTTCCCCCAGCGCCTGGAAGACGTTGATCCCTTCGGGTACCTCGGCCGCGAGTCCGTCGAAGGCGTCCGGCGCGTCGACCAGGGACATGTCGACGTGGGCGATGAAGAACTCCGGGTCGGCGCTGTCGAACACGATCACCCGGGCCGAGTCGTCGTCCCGCAACGCGGTCAGCAGCCGACGGAGGTCCGTCATGAGCGTGACGTCGAGGACGTTGACGGGTGGGTTGTCGAGGGTGACGCGGACGATGCCGGCCTCGCGGCTCACTCGCAGGGTCGCGTAGGCGTCGTGGTGCATTCAGCTCTCCGATCCGTACCTGGCAGGCATCTAGGTTCCTGATGTATACCTAGGTTCCGGCGGGGATCGATCACCGTCAAGAACGCACTTTGGGCATCTCAAGGATCGCGGAGGATACCGGTATGGCCACTTCCGACGCCGATACCGGCACCGTGTACCGGGCCGACTGCCCGAGCCGTCCGATTCTCGACCAGATCGCCGACAAGTGGTCGATGATGACGATGGCCGTCCTCGAAAAGCCTCGCCGCTTCAACGAAATCAAACGCCGCCTCGAAGGCGTGACCCAGCGGGTCCTGACCCAGACCCTGCGCCGGCTGGAACGCAACGGGATGATCGAGCGGCGGGTGCTGCCGACGTCCCCTGTCGGGGTGGAGTACTCCCTCACCCCGCTCGGCGAATCCCTTCGGGAGCCGTTCGGGCGGCTGTACGACTGGACGGTCGCCCACACCGACGAGATCCAGAAGTGCCAGCAAGGCTACGACCAGCGGACCCGCCCGAGCTGAAACCTTTTCACCGCAGTGCCTTCTCGACCAGCGCGACGGTCGCGCGCGGATCGTCGACCTGGAGGACCAGCCGGGTGTAGCGCTCGTCGGCGAGTTCGATCACGACGGCCTTCGACGGGTTCTTGACGTCCCAGAAGACCTTTTCGCCGTCGAGATGGAACGTGCCCGCGGTGATCACCCCGGGCAGGTGGGCACCGGGCGCCCGGATTCCCTTGGGGTCGGCGGCGACTCCGGGGTCGGCGGTCGCGCCGCGGACGTTGGCCAGCGGGATGGTCAGGCTGCTCTTCAGGGCCCAGAGCTTGTCGAGACCTTCGATCACGACGACGAGGTCTTCGCCGTCGATGGTGACCAGTGCCATGTCTGTTTCCCTTTTCAGTCGAGCGGATCGAGGCGTTGGGTGAGCGCGGTGCCGACACCGTCGGGGTCGCCGCGCAGGAGGAGGCCCAGCGCGGCGGCCGTGAGCGCGGCGGCCAGGGCGGTGGGGATGCCGAGCGCGTCGGCGATCGCCTGGTCGACGGCGGCCAGCCCCGCGGCGACCTCGGTGGCCACCTCCTCGTCGGCCGGCGCTCGTTCGACAGCCGCGAGCAGCAGCAGTCCGAGGTCGGCCGACGTGACGAGCCGCAGCGCGGTCGCGGCGTCCGTCGCCGCGGCGAGCGCTTCGGCCAAGGGGCGGACGTCGTCGGCGAGATGGCGGCGCAGGGCGACCAGGTAGAGGCCGCGCTTGCTGCCGAACGTCTTGTACAGGCTGTTGCGGTGCACACCGAGGTGGGTGACGAGATCGTCGACGGACACCCCGTCGTACGCGCGACCACCGAACAACCCGACGGCGGCGCGCACCACCTCGTCCTCGTCGAACGCCCTTCGCCTGCCCATGCCACGACGATAGACTTTTGAGGAACGATCAGTCAAGAACGAGCGTTCCTCAAAAGTCAGGCGCCCAAGAAGTCGACGACGTCCTTGGCGAAGCGGCGGTCGGTCATCACGGTGTGGTGCCGCCGCCCTTCGTAGATCTCGAGTTCGCCGTGGCGCACTCCGCTCGCGACCCGTTCGGCGAGTTCCGGCGGGTAGAGGACGTCCCGCGAGCCCGCGATCACCAAGGTGGGGGCGGTGATCTCGCCAAGACGGTCTTCGATGTCGAAGGTGTCCTCGGCGCGCAGCATGGCCACCATTCCGCTCGGGTCCGCCGGGCGGCCGCCGGTCAGCCCCAGCAAACCGGCCATCAAGACGCGTCCGAGCCGGGAATCCGCGACCGTGGGCGCCAGCGCCTTGGCCGCGGCGCGGTATCGCCCGGCGGCCAGCAGGTCCGCGTACTCGCGCTGGACGCGACGGCCGTCCGGTCCGAGACGGACGCCCGCGGCCCCGACCACCAGCCTTCGCACCAGGCCCGGATGGTCGGCGGCGAAGTGCAGCGCCAGACACCCGGCCGTGGACAGGCCGAGCACGTCCACCGGGCGATCGAACCGGGCCCGCAGCTCCTCGGCGTGGTGGGCGGCGAGATCGGCCATGGTGACGCCGGGTTCGAGTCCGGGACGGCGGCCGACCGCCAGCACGGTGAAGCGCGCGGCCAGCGGCTTGAGCGAGCGCGCCTCAGCCCACCGGGCGGCCCCCGTGGGGTTGGCCGAGTCCGGCAGCACCGTGCGGAAGACCACGAGGGGCCTTCCCGTTCCGAACTCCAGGTAGGCGGCGCCGCCTGCCAGTACCCCTTCGCGCACGCTCACTCCTTGGTCAGCCCTGTGGCCACGATGTCGATGAGCCTGTCGAGCACGGCGGGGTAGCGCTGTTCGCCGAGGTCCTGGCGATGCATGGGCAGCAGCAGTACGGCCTGGAGCACCCCGAGCAGTTCGTCGTCGTCGACCTCGACGAGCTGCCCCTTGCCCCTGGCCGCTTCCAGGAACCCGGGCAGCGGCAGCATCCGCTCCGCCCTGGCCATCTCCTCCGGGCCCATGCGCCGGGCCACCGCCCGCATCTCCTCGGGATGGGTGACGAGCCGCCGGTAGAGCGGGTTTTCGTCCAGCATCCGCACGGTGGCGCGCAGGAAACCGCCGAGGGCGGCGCGCGCGTTTTCGGCCTCGTCCAGCACCTCCGCCAAGCGTTCGTGCAGCTGCGGGGCCTGCCGCAGCATCAGCTCCAGATAGAGCGCTTCCTTGGAATCGAAGAAGGCGTAGAAGCTGCTCTTGGCGATTCCGGCGGGGTCGACGAGATCGTCCAGGGAGGTCTTGCGCAGACCTTGGACCGCGAACAGCCGACGTCCGGTGTCCAGGAGCAGCTCGGTGATCCGGGCGCGGTCCTCAGCGCTGAACGGGGTCGGCATCCCTGCTCCTGTGCACGTATGAACAGATTAGTTTTATGTTCATAGCTTACGCCACCGTTCGCTCGCGCAGAATCCGCCAGCACAGGTAGACGCAGACGCCCGCCGCGGGCGCGCCGCCCAGCAGCGTCGCGGCGATGCCGAGCGGGACCACCGCTTCGGCCAGGTACAGCGGCACCAGCACCGCCGCGGCGATGGCGAATTTCGCCAGGAAAACCGCCGTGCACAGGTAATAACGCCGACGACGGGAGCGGTCGCGCCGCCAGGCGGAGCGTTCGCCGCGCACCGTGCCCAGCACCACTCCGACGATCGGCCGGCGCACCAGCATGGACAGCAGGAACAGCACGCCACCGGCGGTCTGCGCGAGGACAACGGTCAGGTAGAAGTCGACGGCCTGTCCGGATTTCCCCGCGAGCAGCGCCGACACACCGACCACGATCAGCCCGATCGCCGGCTGCCAGACCTTGCGGTCGGTGTACAGCCGCACGACGGCGAACACGAGCACGCCGCCGACGGTGATCAGCGCGGACGTCGACACCTTTCCTGTCGCCAGGTACGCGACGAGGAACAGCGCTCGCGACGCGACACCTTCGGCGACCGTGCGCCAGCCGCCCACCGCGTCGAACAACGACACCGACTTCCGCGTCAGCATGTCGAGCCCCATCGACCCCACCCCATTCTTCATCGCCTGATGAAGAACACCCTACGGGAAAACTCCATCAGGCGATGAAGAAAGAGTGTTAGGCTTCGGCGGCCATGACAGAGCACGACGGACACCGTCGTCCGGGCCGGTGGCGGTCCGGCGCGGAGAGCAAGCAGCGGGTCCTCCAGGTCGCCCGCGAACTGTTCGACCGGAACGGGTACAGCGGCACGACCGTGCGCGCCATCGCCACCGCGGCGGGGGTCGACCCGGCGATGGTCTTCTACTTCTTCGGCACCAAACAGGGTCTGTTCGGCGCGGTGATCGAACTGTCCGAGGACGTCCCGCCCGCCATCGAGTCGCTGTTCGACGGCGAACTCGGCACCCTCGGCGAGCGCGTCGTCCGGACGCTGCTGGAGAACCTCGACAAGTCCGACCGCACGCCGCTGGTCATGCTGACCAGGTCGGCGCCCACCGACCCGAAGTCGGAAGCGCTGCTGCGCGAATTCATCGACCGGGAGATCACCGGGCGGATCGCGGCGCTGCTCGGCACGCCGGACGCCCTGCGGCGAGCGAGCATGGTCAACGTCCAGATCCTGGGGCTCGCGGTGGCCCGGTACATCGTGCGTGTCGAGCCGATCGCCTCGGCGTCCGTCGACGAACTGGTCGCCTCGTTCGGTCCGCTCGTGCAGCACTGCCTGACCGGGTGAACGAGCTCAGTCCGGCTGGAAGAACGCGAGCATCCGCCGAGCGGCGTTCGGCGACATCAGCATTTCTTGCACCCGCGCGGACATGCGGGCGGCGTCGCCGGTGCGCTCGAACATCTCGCGTTCGTATTCCTTGACGGCGGTGGGGAGATCGTCCGGGTGCGCGGCCAGCGCCAGCCCGAGCCGGGCGCCGTCGAGCAGGGCCATGTTGGCGCCCTCGCCCACCGGCGGCATCAGATGCGCGGCGTCGCCGAGCAGGGTGACGTCCGGCGCCGGCTCCCAGGTGAGACCGAGCGGCAGGGTGGTGAGCGACCGCGGCACGACCACGTCGTCGCACGCCTCGATCAGCGCGATGAACCTCGCGTCCCAGCCCGCGAGCAGCTCGATCAGCCGTGCCTTGGCGGCGGCCGGGTCGTCGAACGGGATCCCGCTGGTCGCGAGCCAGTCCTCGCCGGTGTTGTAGAAGCTGAGGCCGATGCGGACGCGGCCGTCGCCGTTGCGCTGCGCCCCCAAGGACACTCCGTCGCCGAACACCCAGTAGTTGCCGCGGCCGACCATCGCCCCGAGGCCGGGGTGCGTGCGGTCGATGTCGGGAATCCCGACCTCGACGATGTTCTGCCCGAGATGCGCCGGACGGGCGTCGGTGAGCAGCGCGCGGACGCGGGAGTTCGCGCCGTCGGCGCCGACCAGCAGGCCGTACGTCGCGCTCCTGCCATCGGCGAAGCGCACGACGCCGTTTTCCGCGGACTCGTAGGCGTGCCCCCAGCGCACCGTGTCGTCCGGGAGGGAGTCCAGCAGCAGGTCACGCAGGTCGGCGCGGTCGACTTCGGGCCGGGCGAGCGGGGCGTCGTCGGGCGTGTCCTCCTGCAACAGCAGTGTGCCATCCGACTCGAGGAGCTTCATGTCCTGGCCCTCGCCGCGGGCGATCGCGAGAAACCCGTCGATCAGCCCGGCTTCGCGCAACGCCGGCTGACCGGAATGGATGTCGAGCATGCCGCCCTGGCCGCGCGCCTCGCGCGACGCTTCACGCTCGTAGACGACGGACTCGACGCCGTTGACGTGCAGAACCCGGGCGAGAGCCAGGCCGCCGAGGCCCGCTCCGACGATGGCGATGGTCATGGTTCCCCTCCAGCGATACAGTGTATTGATCAATACACTGTATCGCGCGATGCGTTGTATTGTCACCGGCATGTTGGTGTGGGAGAGGCCGGAGCCACCGAGCAGGCCGGCGCTGGCCCCGTTGAGCCGGGACCGGATCGTGCGGACGGCGATCGAGCTGGCCGACGCGGACGGCCTGGACGCGGTGTCGCTGCGCAAGATCGCGACCGCGCTGGACGTCGGCCCGATGCGGCTTTACGGCTACATCGACAGCAAGGAGGAGCTGCTCGACCTGATGGTCGACGCCGCCCACGCCGAGATCCGGCCTGCCGGGAAGGGCTGGCGGGAAACGCTGCGATCCTTCGCCGAAGCCATGCGGCGCACCGTGCAGGAGCACGAATGGCTCGCCGAACTCCTGGGCGGCAGGCCGCGGCTCGGGCCGCAGACGATGGCGAGCGCGGAGGCCGTGATGGCCGAGCTGAACGACCTCGGCGTGGACGCGATCATGCCGGTGGTCGCCGCGGTCAACGCTTACACGATCGGCGCGGTGCGGCGGGAGATCGCCGAACGGCGGGCGGAGCGGGCCACCGGAATGGACGAGAAGCGCTGGCAGGCCGAATTCGGGCCTTATCTGACGCGGGCCTTCGCCTCCGGCAAGCTCCCGACACTGGCCACGGTGGTGCGCGAGGCCGCCCACCTCGACGCCGACGAAACCTTCCGGATCGGGCTCGACTGCCTGCTCGACGGCATCGAGGCCCGCGTCTCACGCTGACGCGTGACCGTGCCCATGTCAGCGGCGTGACTGCCTCGTGTCAGCGAGGTCCGCGAACGTAGTCGACATGAGCACATCACTGAGGGGTACCAAGAACATCGTCCGCCGGGTCGGCGCCGCGGCGCTGGCCGCCGCGCTGCTGACGGGCCTGACCGTGCCGACGGCGTCCGCCGCACCGGCCCGCCCGGACCTGCAGCGGACCATGCAAGAGTTCGTGGACGCCGGATTCGGCGGGATGCAGGTGCGCGTCCGTGACGAGCGGGGCGAATGGACCGGCAGCGCCGGTTTGCGCGAGCTGGGCGGCACCGCGAAACCGCCGACCAACGGGCACTTCCGCGTCGGCAGCACCACGAAGAACTTCACCGCGACCTTGGTGCTGCAGCTGGTGGCCGAGGGCAGGATCGGGCTCGACACCCCGGTGGCGGGGTTCCTTCCCCGGTTCGGGCTGGACTCGCGGATCACCGTTCGGATGCTGCTGCAGCACACGAGCGGGCTGTTCAACCACACCGGCCAGTACAACCCGGACGGGACGGTCACGCCGGGAATCCCGTGGGCCGGCAAGGAATGGGTGGACCTGCGTTTCCACACCTACCGGCCCGAGGAGCTGGTCCGGCTGGCGGTGTCGAAGTCCCCGGTCTTCGAACCGGGCGCGCGCTGGGACTACTCCAACACCAACTACGTGGTGGCCAGGCTGCTCGTCGAGAAACTCACCGGCCGCCCTTTCGCCGAGGAGCTGGACCGGCGGATCCTGCGACCGCTCAAGCTGCGTGACACGCTGTCGCCGGGCGCCTGGCCGGGGATGCCCCAGCCGTACGCCCACGCCTACTACCAGTACGACGACGGCGGTCAGCGGAAGACGATCGACGTCACCCACCAGAACCCGTCCTGGATCTCGAGCGCCGGGGACATGATCTCGACGACCAAGGATCTCCAGACGTACTTTTCCGCTCTGCAAAGCGGAAAGCTCCTCCCGGCCTGGCTGATGACCGAGATGCGCAAAACCCACCCCGGAAGCGCGAGCCTCTACGGCTTCTACGGTCTCGGACAGTTCTCGCAGGACTTGGGCCCCGGTTGCGGCATCGTGCTCAATCACAACGGCAGCAACAACGGCTATGGGGCGTTGATGTACAGCACGCCCGACGGCGGCAAGACGCTGACCGGGTCGATCACCGCGGGCGACCCCGAGAACGACCCGGTGCCGTCGTACCCGGCGGCTCTGGACAAGCTCGTCAAGAAGGTGTTCTGCGGCAAGTGAGCTCACCTTTCCCTGGCACGCTCCGCGAGCCGGTCCGCCAGCGCGCCGACCAGGTCGCGGAGCTCGGCGGGCCGCTCGATCACGAACGACCGGTCGAGCGCGGCGAGCAGCGGCGGGATCCAGTCGAGCCGCTGGGCCCGGATCCGGGCACGCACCCCGTCGCCGTCCGATTCCAGGACGGCCACGGACGGCGGGAAGACGGCACGGACCTGGTCGGGCGTCGCCTGGATCCGCACGGAGACGTCGTGCCGGTGCGGTGTCTCGGCCAGCGCGGTCAGCACTCGTTCGGCCGGGTCGAAGCCGTCGGGCGGGTCGAAGGTCCCGGCCCGCGCCTCGGCCGAGGCGATCCGGTCGACGCGGAAGGTGCGCACCTCGCCGCTGGCCGAGTCGAAGCCGGTCAGGTACCACCGGCCGGAGTGCGCGACGACGCCATACGGATGGACGACGCGTTCGCTGGCACCGCCGTGTCCGGCCAGGTACGCGAGCTCGACCGGGTGACGGCCCCGCGCCGCCTCCGCGACGGTGAGCAGCACCTCGGCTTCGGCCGAAAGGGCCTTCCTGACCGGTGCGGTGAAGTCGGCGGTCTCCAGCAGCGCGTCCAGCCGTCGGCCGAGCGCTTCGGGCAGCACGCGGCGGACTTTCGCGACCGCGCTTTCGGCGGCCGCGACCGAAGTGGTGATCAGCCCGGCCCGCTGTCCCGCGACCAGGCCGAGCAAGACCGCCAGTGCCTCCTCGTCGGTGAGCATCAGCGGCGGCATCCGATAACCGGGGGCGAGGCGGTAGCCGCCGTACCGGCCGCGCACCGAACGGACCGGGATGTCCAGGTCGAGGAGGTGCTCGGCGTAGCGGCGGACGGTGCGTTCGTCGACGTCGAGCCGCCGCGCGAGTTCGGCGACGGTGCGCGTGCCGCCGCTCTGGAGGATCTCCAGCAACGCGAGCACGCGGGAGATGGGCCGGGTCACAGCCCTGAGAATACCGGGCGGATCCTGCCCGGTATTGCTCCTAGCGTGGCGGTGTTCCGCTTTCCGGCATCGAAAGGACCAGCCATGCAGTTCGTTTCCGTCCGCGTGATCACCCACGACGTCGCCCGGCTCGCCGGGTTCTACGAGAAGGCGACCGGCCTCGACGCGCGGTGGCGGGCCGAGCAGTTCGCCGAGCTCGTCGGCCCGTCGTGCACCTTGGCGATCGGCAGCGCCGAGACGATGACCCTGTTCGGCGGCGCCGCCGCGGTGCCGGAGTCGAACCGGACCGCGATCCTCGAATTCCGGGTCGAGGACGTCGACAGGGAGTACGCGCGGCTGGCGGACCTGGCCGAGATCGTCCAGGAGCCGACCACGATGCCGTGGGGGAACCGGTCCCTGCTGTTCCGCGACCCCGACGGCAACCTGGTCAACTACTTCACGCCGAGCGCGCCGTAGTTCCGGACGAACGAGGTGAGCAGCCGGGCGAACTCGGCACGGTCTTCGTCCGGCCAGTCCGCCATCGCCTCGGCGAACACCGAACGGCGGAATTCGTGCATACGCGTCACCGCGGCGCGCCCGGTCTCGGTGAGCACGAGAACGGCGCGGCGGCCGTCGCGCTGATCGGCTTCGCGCCGGAGGAAACCGTCCTCGACCGCCCGCGCGACCAGACGGCTCGCGCGCGGCTGGTCGATGGTCAGCGCCGCCGCGAGGCTGGTGACGGTGCCGGGTTCGCCGTTCTCCTCGGCCGCTTCGACGGCGTCGAGGAGGCCCTGAACCGCCTGGTCCGGCATCGCTTCGGCTCGATCGCGGGCGAGTTTCGACAGCGACCGCCTCGCCTGACTCCGCCGGATGGCGATCATCGCGCGTTCCACGTCGGCCACGGCGTCCGTCATTGCCCATCCTCACCAGTTGCATGTACTTTTACATGTAGTTGCCGTCTACATGAAGGAGTATCCATGAAACCCATCGGCTTCTGGTTCGCCCACCTTCACCAGGCCCTCGAATCTTCCATGGAAAAGGTCTTCGCCGACGAGGGACTGACCCGTCGCCACTGGCAGGTCCTGAACACGATCGACATCGAGGACTTGTCGCCCTTCGGAGACGTGCGGGCGGTCGTCACGGATCTGCGGACTCGCGGCTGGATCGACGCGGGCGGCCTGACCGAAGCCGGCCGGGAGGCACATCTACGGCTGAAGACCAAGGTCGGCGAGTTCCGTTCCCGCGCGACCGAAGGCATCAGCGACGAGGAATACCGGACGACGATCGGCGTACTGGAGCGGATGGCGGCGAACCTCGCGCGGGAATAACGCGGAACCCGGCGACGTCGTCTATCCTGGTAGTTGAAAGTTCAAACACTTGGAGCAGACATGACGCCGGTGCTCTACCTCAGCCACGGCGCGCCGCCGCTCGCCGACGACGCCACCTGGACCCGCCAGCTCGCCGGCTGGTCGGCGGACCTCGAAAAGCCGAAGGCGATCCTCGTCGTCTCCGCGCACTGGGAAGAGGCACCGCTGACCCTCGGCGCCACCACCACGGTGCCGCTGGTCTACGACTTCTGGGGCTTCCCCGAGCACTACTACCAGGTGAAATACGCCGCGCCCGGCGCTCCCCAGCTGGCGGACAAGGTGCGGAAACTCCTCCGCTCGCCGGAGACTCCGGTCCACGACGCGCCCGACCGCGGTCTCGACCACGGCGCGTACGTCCCGCTCGTGGAGATGTACCCGGACGCCGACGTCCCGGTGCTCCAGGTGTCCATGCCGTCGCTGGACCCGCGGGAGCTGTTCGACCTCGGCCGGAAGCTCGCGCCGCTGCGCGACGAGGGCGTGCTGATCATCGGCAGCGGCTTCTTCACGCACAACCTGAGCGCGCTGAGTCAGACCGACGGCACCGACGGGGCGCCGCCGTCGTGGTCGAGCGAATTCGACCACTGGGGTGCGGAGACCCTGCGCCACGGCGACCTCGACGCGTTGCTGGACTTCCAGCACAAGGCCCCCGCCGCGGCGCTCGCGCACCCCAGGATCGAACACTTCGCGCCGTTGTTCGTCTCGCTCGGCGCGAGCTCGTCGGAGGGGAAGAGCGAGACCGTCATCGACGGCTACTGGCACGGCCTCGCCAAACGCTCCCTGCAGTTCGACTAACGGGAGCGAAGGACGCCGGCGCCCGCCACCAAGCCGAGCGCCAGCAGCGTGACCACCGCGAAGGACACCGTCAGCGACGTCAGGTCGGCGATCCCGCCGATCAGCGACGGCGCGACGAGCCCCGAGGAGTAGGTGATGGTCGCGACGCCCGCGATCGACTGGCTCGGCGTCGGCCCACTGCGCCCGGCCGCCGCGAAGGCGAGCGGCACCACGACGGAGACGCCGAGCCCGATCAGCCCGAACCCGGCCATCGCCATCACCGGATGGGCGGCGAAGACGACCAGCAGCCCGCCGGCCGTCGCGAAAGCGCCACCCGTGCGGACCGTCTTGACCGAACCGAAGCGCCGCACCAGCGCGTCACCGGAGAGGCGGGCGACCGCCATCGTGCAGGTGAACGCGGTGGTCGAAGCGGCCGCGATGCCCGGCGAGGTGCCGAGGACGTCGCGCAGGTAGACGGCGGACCAGTCGAGGCTCGCCCCCTCGGCGAAGACGGCGCAGAACGCGACGGCACCGATGATCACGGCCGACTTCGGCGGCAGCGCGAACCGTGGCGGCGGGTTCTCGTCGGGCGCGCTGCGGACGTCGAACACGCCCTGACAGATGAGCGCCCCGGCGATGGTGAGCACCGCGGACGCGATCGCGAAGTGGATACGGGCGTCCAACGCGGCATGCGCGGCGAGCGTGCCCGCCGCGGAGCCGACGAGCGCGCCGGTGGTCCACATCCCGTGCAGCCCCGACATGACCGACTTGCCCATCTTCGCCTCGACGTCGACGCCGAGGGCGTTCATCAGCACGTCCGAGGTACCGGCGGCGGTGCCCATGACGAACAGTGCGAGGCACAGGGTGAAGAGGTTTCCCGCCAGGGACGGGAGGATCAGCGCCAGCGTCCAGTACGCCAGCAGCACCCGAAGCCCCAGCCTGCCGCCGAGCCGGTGCCCGATCCGCGCGGCGAGCGGCATGGTCAGCGAGGCACCGATGGCGGGGAAGGCGAGCGCGAGGCCGAGCTGGCCCGCGCTGATCCCCGCGTGTTCCTGGATCCACGGGATCCGGGTGGCGAAACTGCCGGTCACCGCGCCGTGCACGGCGAAGACGGCGGCGATGGCGACCCGCGCCTGCCGCACCCGCCGCGTCGGCGCACCGACGGTTTCCACTGTGTTGGTCACTGGGCCCCCAAGGTCCATGAGACGACTCGACGACGACAGCGTAAACTATCAGGAAGGGAACCTGATAATTAATTCTGGGAGGATCCAACGGTGAGTGCCATCCGGATGCCGTCCGCCTCCCCGAGTACCGCGCGGGCCATCAACGACCGCCTTGCCCTCGACCTGCTCCAACGCGAGGGCTCGCTGACGGCCGCCCAGCTCAAGACGTTGACCGGGCTCTCCCGGCCGACCGTCGCCGACCTGGTCGAGCGGCTTCAGGACGCCGGGCTGATCGAGGTCGTCGGCGAAGCGGGAGCGGAACGCCGCGGGCCGAACGCGAAGCTGTACGGCATCGTCGCCGACCGCGCGTACCTCGCCGGTCTCGACGTCCGCACCCACGGGATGGCCGTTTCGGTCGCGGACCTGCTCGGACAGACCCGGGCGGAGGCTTCGCTGCCGTTCGCGCTGGACGTCGACACCGACGTGGCCGTCGAGCGGGCGATCGCTCTGCTGGAGGCCACCACCGCCGAAGCGGGCGCGACCGCGCTGCACACGATCGCCGTCGGCGCTCCCGGCCTGGTCGACCCGGCGACCGGCGGTCTGCGACCGGCCGGCGGACTGCCCGCGTGGCACGGGAAACTCGTCGACGAACTCCGGCGGCGGCAGGGTGTCCCGGTGCTGCTGGAGAACGAGGTCAACCTCGCGGCCGCCGCCGAACAGCGGCTCGGCGCCGCCCGCGGCCGCGACACCTTTGTCCTGCTGTGGCTCGGTTTCGGCGTCGGCGCGGCCGTCGTCCTCGACGGTTCGCTGCGGCGGGGCGCGTCGGGCGGCGCGGGCGAGATCGGGTTCCTGCCGATGCTGGGCCCCGGACGGCTCCCGACGGCGACCGACTGCGACGGCGGCTTCCACACCTTGGCCGGCAGTGCCGCGCTCTGCGAACTCGCCCGCGAGCACGGCATCCCCGCTTCGTCGGCCGACAACGCCGAAGCGGCCGCCGCGGCCGTCGGCTACGCGATCGACGCGGGCGCCGAGGAGTTCCTGAAGATCGTCGCGGAGCGGATCGCGATCGGCGCGGCCGCGGTCACCGCGGTGCTGGACCCGGGCTGCGTCGTGCTCGGCGGCGAGATCGGCCGCGCGGGTGGCGACGCGCTGGCGGCCCGGGTCAGCGGCAGGCTCGCGGAGATCTCACCGCTGCGGACCGAGGTGCGGGCGGGGACCGTCGGCGGGAGCGGGGTGCTGGAAGGCGCGGTGCTGACCGCGATGGGCGCGGCCCAGGACGCGCTGTTCACTCCCGGGTCCGACTGAGCGGTCGTGGGGCTGAAGGGGACTTTCCCCGCTTCTGACGAGGCGAAGGGCGCTTTCGTCGCATCGCATGCGGCGAAAGTCCCCTTCGCGTCACCGCCTCGCGTGACTGAGCGGACGACACGCGTGATCGGGCGGACATGACAAAGCGGGCCCGGGAGTGACTCCCGGGCCCGCTTCGGTTCATTCAGTGGCGCTAGCCGACTGGCAGGTTCACATGGTGTGGAACTTCTTGCCGGTCAGGGTGCCGATGAAACGCTGGAACATGCTCAGCGGCGACGAGTCGACGTTCGCCAGAGCCGGGACCTGCGCGGTCGGCATCGCCGGGGTGTTGTTCACGACCGGCAGCGTGCCCGCGGTGGGCAGCTGCACCGGCAGCGCGCCGGCGGTCGGGAGCGCACCCGCGGTGGGCAGAGCGCCCGCGGTCGGCAGGGCGCCGGCCGTCGGGAGGGCCACCGGCAGGGTGCCCGCGGTCGGCAGGGCGCCGGCCGTGGGGAGCTGCACCGGCAGCTTGCCGACGGTGGGCAGGCCGTTCAGCGCCGGGAGGGCCGGCAGCTGCGCGACCTTGGGGGCGTCCGCACGAGCGGCGTCACCGGGCAGGGCCGGGGTCTTCGGCAGGGCCGGGACACCGGGCAGCGCCGGGGTGCCGGGCAGCTCGGGCAGGTCCGCCTTCGGCATCTGCGTCGGGAGAGCCGTCAGCCCCTTCAGGGCGGACAGACCGGCCTGAAGGCCACCCAGCTGGGGACCGTCGGCGCGGGCGCCACCGATCGCCGGGGTGGACGGCATGGCACCGGCACCGTTCAGCGCGGGGGCGCCGAAGGGCAGGGTGGGCAGCGCGTCGATCGGCATCTCCGAGCCCACCGTGTCAGTGAAGGCGCGGGTGTACTCCTCGTCGTTGATCTCGGTGTCGTCGGTCGAGTTCTCGTCCGCGATGGCCAGCACCGGGATCTCGAGCTCGTTCAGCGGAACCGAGAACACCAGCGGGTGGTGGAAGTTGAAGCCCGACAGGGCCTCTCCACTGCCGTCGGTGATGCTGTCGCCGCCGGCCTGGCCGTCGATCATGCTGTCCGCGTCGGTCTCGGAGACGCCGCCGGCCGCCGCGATGGCGTCGCCGAACACCTCCGGAACGGCCGCGACCGGGATGTCGAGGATGTTGCCCGAGAGCGATCCTTCGGTGCCCGAGGTCTCGACGTCGCCACCCGAGGTGGCGTCGACGGTGTCGGAGCCGACGGCGTCGGCGATACCGGCGGCCGCGACCGCGTCGTGCGTGACGGGCACGATCGGCAGCGCCTGCGCGCCGATGATGTTGCCCGAGACCGCGCCTTCGTCACCGGTGGTGGTGGCGTCGCCACCGGCCGCCGACATGACGTCGTTCACGCTGTTGCCCTTGGCGATGCCCGCCGCGGCGGCGCCGAGGCCGGTCACCGGGACGGTGCCGCCGACCGGCGTCTGGACGATGTTGCCCGCCAGGGCGCCTTCGTCACCGTTGGCGGTGGCGTCGCCGCCGGCCGCCGAGTCGGTCAGGTTCGAGCCCTCGCCCGAGGCGATTCCGCCGAGCACCGCGGCGAAGTTGTGCGCCTGGACCGGCAGGGAGACCGGGCCGTAGACCAGGTTGCCCGAGCCCGCGCCGTTGTCACCGGTCGCGTGGACGTCGCCGCCCGCGTTCGAGGTGGTGTCGCCGTCCGCGCCGCCGTGGCCCTGACCGATGAACGCGCCACCGATCCCGAAGGCCTGCACCGGCAGCGAAACCGGCACGGTGCCCAGGTTGGAGCTGAGGAAGCCGTTGTCGTCGGCGGTGTTCCCGCCGCCGCCACCGGAGACGACCTTGGTCTCGTCGGCCGAGCCGGAGCCCTGGCCGATGAACGAGCCGCCCACGCCGAAGACCTCGGCCGGAACCGCGGCCGGGACCTGGACGATGTTGCCCGAGCCGGACGAGTCGTTGCCCGTGGTGCCGTCGTACCCGCCGGCGGTCACGGTCTTGGTCTCGGTCGCCTCGGCGACGGCCTGGCCGATGTGCGAGCCACCGACGCCGTAGACCTCGGGGGCCAGCGCGGCCTGGGTGTTGACGACGTTGCCCGCGAGGGTGGAGTCGTCACCCGTGGTGTGGCTGCCGTTGCCGGCGTTCGCGTCGACGGTGTTCTCGCACGAGGTGGAGGACACGTTGCCGATGTAGGTGCCCGCGATGCAGGTCACCTCGACCGGGGCCGCCACGGCCGGGTCGACGATGTTGCCGCCGCCCGCGGAGCCTTCACCCTCGGAGCTGACGAAGCCACCGGCGTCGACGACGCTGGAGTGGCTGGTGCCGCCGTCCTTGCCGGTGTTGGCCAGGCCGACCCAGCTGGCGGCCACGCCGCCGACGTTCGCGACGTCCGCGGTCTGCGGCACGATCGCGTTACCCGCGACAGCCGAGTCCTCGCCGGAGGTCTGCACGTAGCTGGGGACGTTGCTCCAGCCGGGCGTGGTGTCGCCGGCCTGCGCGTCCGCCGCGGAGCTGCTGTTCGAGTTCGCGAGCGAGCCGTGCGCGGCCGCCGCGTTGTCGTTCACCTTCACCGGGAGGGCGATCGGCACCGCGCCGACGTTGCCGCCCAGCGCGCTGTCGTCACCGTCGGTCTCGACCCAGCCGCCGGAGGTGGCGTCGGTCTCGGCCTCGTAGCCGGAGCTGTTGGCGTTGCCGATGATCCAGGACGCGGCGTTGCCGGTGACCTGGACCGGGGTGGCGAACTGACCGGCCACCACGTTGCCGGAAAGGGCGGAGCCCTCGCCGTCGGTGGTGACGTTGCCGGTCTCGGTGGTGCTCTGGCTGGCGGAACCGCCGACCACGCGACCGGTGCCACCGGCGAGCCCACCGGCGTTGCCGGCGATCTGCACGGGCAGCGCCCAGTCCAGGGACACGACGTTCCCGGCGAGGCTGGAGTCCTCACCGGTGGTCTCGACGTCCTGGTTGTGCGACCACGTCTGGTCGTGGCTGCCGCCCTCGACCTCGGCGTCGCCGATCACGCCGATGGCGTTGTCGACGATCTGGATCGGGACGACGACGTCGCCGACGACCTTGTTGCCCTTGAGGATGTCGTCCGTGGTGGTGAACCCACCACCGGTCAGCCCACCGCTGACCTGACGGGCCGAGTCCTTCGCGGCCAGCGGCGCGGGGACGGCGTTCTTGCCGGAGAGGCTGGGGAGCCCTCCGCCGATGCCGTCGGTGCTGCTGCCGGGCGAGGTGACGCCGTCGATCGCGTCGGAAGCCGGCTTGGTGACGGCCTTGGTGCTGACCTCACCCTTGTAGCCGGGGACGTCGAGCTGGCCGAGGGGCGTGCCGACGGCGTTGTTGTCGATCTCGATGGGAACGGTGACGTTCGCGTCGAGCGGGGAGGCAGGGGTGTCGGGGTTGACCTGTTCGTCAGCCGACGCGATGCCGGTGCCCAGCATCAACAACCCACCCGTGACCAACGCGGTCTGGAGTCCGCGCTTTGCCCAGGATTGCATGGGGTAGTTCTCCTTCATTTCGGGTTCCCTTTCGGGTTTGAGGAGGTGCTCTCGAACGAGCACCAGAGGGGGGTGGAACTGGATGCGGGCGCACAAAAGCGCACCGCCGTTTCGCGGGGGATCAGGAGCGGACGCGAAAGCGACCCGGAATCGGGAGGCTCAGGGCGCGTCGGCTACCCCGCGGAGGGAGGTGTTCAGTCAGGAGTGACGCCGGGCTGCGAGCCCGGGGTGAGCGGCATGTACCGCGTGCCTGCCAGCGTGTAGCCGGTCAGGGAACGCTCGACGGCGGCGACGAGCCAGGCGGGAACGCCGTGGGTCAGGCCGTCGAGGTGACCACCGGGAGCGTTGCCGCCACCGGGGACAGTCGGGATGGAAGGCGCGACGGGAAGCGGCGCCGGGGTGAGCGGACGCGGGAAGTCGCCGCGGTGTCCGTCACGGGAAGGAGAGTCCTGGTCCTGGTCGAACGCGCCGGGCTGCTGCACGAGGGCCGGCATGGGGAGGACGGTCTCGGAAGAAGCGGGGAACTGCGTCGTCGCCAGTGCGGCGAAGTCGGTGACCTGGTCGCCGGCGCCGATGGTGTCCAGCGGGGACTTCGGGTCGACCGGAGCGCCGCCGACCGGAAGGTCCGGGACGAGGTCGCCGTGGCCGTGCGGGTCGAGGAGGTCCCAGACCTTGCCGCCGAAGTCGGGTGCCGGGGCGAAGGTCTCGTCCAGCACCTGGCGGGTGTCCTGCGGCTTGCGGACGATGTGCTCGACGGCGCCGAGCGTCCGCTTGACCGGGGTGACGACCGAGTTGTCGGCGAAGTCGGTGACAGCGTCGCTGACCCGGGTGGAGACCTCGTGCTCGTCGGCGCGGATCTCGCCGCCGCAGTGACGCTTCGCCGGGGAGGTCTTGGACCCTTCCGGCATCGACCACGTGGTGGCGTCCTGGTGGTTCTCGCCGCACACCGCGCCGGCGACGTCGCCGGTGAACTTCGAAGCGCCACGGGAAACATCGGAAAGACCGGCCGTGGTGGCGTCGGTGACCGGGGTGACGCTCGTGTCGGGAGCGGAGACCACCGGGGCGATGTCCGCGGCGGCGGTGGCACCGGAAACGGCCCACGCGGCGGCGGAACCGGCGACGGCGCCGCCGAGGACGAACAGCGCACGCGAAGCGAGACGGCCGAAGCGCGCCGCGCCCCGCCCCTCGTTCTTCGCCGCGTTCGTCACTCGGTCTCCTGTCGCTTCGGTGTTCCGTTCATCGGTTGCGGGACCGAGGTAAGCAAAGGGCGGAAGGCCAAAGCGAGCCAGGAGCGCCTTGATGGCACGATCGTGTGAAGAACACACGGTGTAGCCCGAAATCACGATCAGTGATCACGCCAGGCGGGGCCTGGTTACTCCAGGGTCGATCGCCGGTCGATGTGTCAAGCGTCGCATCGGGCGAATTCGACCGTGCGCGTTGCCCGGAATGTTCAAGAACGTCGTCTCGGACCGATACGGTGAGCGCGTGAGCGAGCCCCAGCGCAAGCAGCAGGAATTCAACCCGTCGAACCCGTTCCTCTCCGAGTCCACCGAAGACGTCACCAGCCTGGTGCCGCGCGGCTTGCGGATCGGCGCGGCGTTGTCGTGGCGCTTCATCGTGGTGATCGCCGCGCTCTACGTGATCGTGTTCCTGATCGGCTACCTGTCGGTGGTCGTGATCCCGCTGTCGATCGCGCTGCTGCTCGCGGCGCTGCTCGCGCCCGCGGTCTCCAAGCTGACGGCGATCAAGTTCCCGCGCGGGCTCGCGGCCGGGATAGTGCTGATCGCCGGGCTCGCGGTGCTGGGCGGGCTGCTGACGTTCGTCGTCGCGCAGTTCTCCTCCGGCCTGCCGGAACTGCAGAAGCAGCTGACGGAGAGCCTCAACCAGATCAAGAGCTGGCTCATCGACGGGCCGCTGCACCTGCGTCAGGAACAGATCCAGGAGTTCATCAACCAGGCGATCAGCTTCCTGCAGAACAACCAGGCGTCGATCACCACCACCGCGCTCACCACGGCGGGCACGGTCGGCGAGATCGTCACCGGCTTCATCCTGACGCTGTTCATCCTCATCTTCTTCCTCTCCGGCGGCGACCAGATCTGGTCGTTCCTCGTCCGTGGTGTGCCGGGACGGGTGCGCAACCGGGTCGACGTCGCCGGGCGGCGCGGGTTCGCTTCGCTGGTCAGCTATGTGCGCGCGACGGCTGCGGTGGCCGTCGTCGACGCGGTCGGCATCGGCATCGGGCTGGCGATCGTCGGGGTGCCGCTGGTGATCCCGCTGGCGACGCTGGTCTTCCTCGGCGCCTTCATCCCGATCATCGGCGCCGTGATCGCGGGCGCGGTCGCGGTGCTGATCGCCCTGGTGACGAAGGGCGTCGTCGGCGCGCTGATCGTGCTGGCCATCGTCATCGGCGTCATGCAGCTGGAGAGCCACGTGCTGCAGCCGATCCTGCTGGGCCGCGCGGTGAAGCTGCACCCGCTCGCCGTGGTGCTCGCGATCACCGCCGGTCTCGTCGCCGCCGGGATCGCCGGCGCGCTGCTGTCGGTGCCGCTGCTCGCCGTGCTCAACGCCGGCATCCGGTCGCTGCTGCACGAACACGATCCCGACCCGGCGGAGATCGACGTCCTGCGGGATCAGGCGGCGACACCGAACGATCCCGGTGAAGAGGAAGAGTCCGAAGCCAAGTCATGACGGACACCCCGCTCTGGCGAGCGGTTTCGGCGCTCGGCACCCGGGACCCCGCCACTCCGCTGTGGCGCGGCGTGATCGTGCTTCGCGTGACGACGCTGCTCTTCGCGTTGGGCTCGTTCGTCGTCCACTACGACGGCTATACGAACAAGTGGCTCGCGTGGACGTCGTTCGGCGTGATGACGGTGTGGACGGTGCTCAGCAGCGTGTTCTACGCGCGGCCGTCGACCCGCTGGCCGTGGCTGGTCGGCGTCGATCTCGTGCTGACCGTCGTCCTCATGTTCACCTCGGCGTGGATCCTGACCGCCGCGCAGTTCGACGCCAACACCCCGCTCATCACGACGGTGTGGGCGGCGGTCCCGCCCGCGGCGGCCGGGACGCGGTTCGGCGCTGTCGGCGGGGTGCTCGCCGGGCTGGTGGTCTCGGTGGTCACCGGCCTGGTGCGCTGGCGGTTCGACGTCGACGTCGCGCGGGACGGTTTCCTGCTGACCGCGAGCGGGTTCGTGATCGGGCTGGCCGCGACCATGGCCCGGCGGTCCGCGGACGCGCTGACCAGGGCGTTGCGCATGGAGGCCGCGACGGCCGAACGGGAGCGGCTCGCCCGCTCGATCCACGACAGCGTCCTCCAGGTGCTCGCGCGGGTGCGCAAACGCGGCGCCGAATTCGGCGGGGAGGCCGCCGAACTGGCGAAACTGGCCGGTGAGCAGGAGATCGCGCTGCGGGCGCTGGTCACCACCGAGCCCACGCATCCGAGCGAGAACGGGACCACCGACCTGCGGTCCGCGCTGCAACTGCTCGCGACGCCTTCGGTGCAGGTCTCGACGCCCGCCGGCGAGGTGCAGCTGCCCGAGCACGTGACCGCGGAGCTGGTCGCGGTGGCGCGCGAGGCACTGCTGAACGTCGAGAAGCACGCGGGCGAAGAGGCGCGTGCCTGGGTGCTGCTGGAGGACCTCGGCACCGAGGTCGTGGTCAGCGTCCGCGACGACGGCCCGGGAATCGAGCGGGGTGTGCTGGAACGAGCGGCGGCCGAGGGACATCTAGGTATCGCGGAGTCCATCAAGGGGCGCGTGCGGGATCTGGGCGGAAGTGTCGCCCTGGACACCGCGCCCGGCCAGGGCACCGAATGGGAAGTCAAGGTTCCAGTGGCGGCGAGAGGAAAGCGATGACCGACGCGCCCGGTGTTTCGGTGATGGTGGTCGACGACCACCCGATGTGGCGGGACGGCGTAGCCCGCGACCTGGCCGAACACGGTTTCGACGTGCGGGCCACCGCGCCGGACGCGCCCGCCGCGGTGCGGATCGCGCGCACGGTCAAACCGGACGTCGTGCTGATGGACCTCAACCTCGGCGAGACGTCCGGCGTCGACGCCACCCGCGAGATCACTTCGGAGCTGCCGTCGACCAAGGTGCTGGTGCTGTCCGCGAGCGGCGAGCACAGCGACGTCCTGGAGGCGGTGAAGGCCGGGGCGTCCGGTTATCTGGTCAAATCGGCTTCGGCGAGCGAGCTGGTGGACGCGGTCAAGCGGACGGCGGCGGGGGATCCGGTGTTCACCGCCGGACTCGCCGGGCTCGTCCTCGGCGAATACCGCCGCATGGCCGACGCGCCGGACGACGGCCCCGCGCCGCCGCGGCTGACCGAACGCGAGACCGACGTCCTGCGCCTGGTCGCCAAGGGGATGACGGCACGGCAGATCGCCGAGAAACTCGTGCTCTCGCACCGGACGGTGGAGAACCACGTCCAGTCGACGCTGCGGAAACTCCAGCTGCACAACCGGGTCGAGCTCGCCCGCTACGCCATCGAGCACGGGCTCGACGCCGAATAGCTCAGCCCTGGGCGATGGTCACCGCCGACGGGTTCCGCTCGGCGGGCAGCGGCGTTTTGACGATCGTCCACTGTGGCCGGTCGAGCCGCCAGCTCGCGACCACGTCGGTGACGAGCACCAGTTCGCCGTCGTCGCTCCACTCGACCGCGACCTGTTTGAGCGGGGTCGCGATCGGCATCGACGGCGCGCGCGTCCAGGTCAGGGTGTCGAGCGCGAGCACCCAGAGGTCGGCTGTCTGCGTGCTCGTCCCCGCCCAGGCGGGGTCGCCGAACAGGACGGCCACCTTGTACCCGTCACGGCTCGGCACCACCTGCCCCGGCTTGCCGTTGGCCACCGGCCACCGGACCGGTGTGCGCTGATTGTTCCGGAGGTCGAACACGGAGAACTCGGTCAGTTCGGCGAGCAGCATCCGCTCCTTGGTGATCGCGAGGATGCGGGGGAACTGGTGCACGGCGCGGCCGGTGGCGGGGTCGATCAGCACGTCCTCGGCGGTCGCCGTCCCGGCGTTCACCGTGATCAGCAGGCCCTGCGGCACCTCCTGGCGCACCGCCGTCGTGCAGCTCGCCGGACGGCCGCGGTCACGTTCGGCGCCGAGCAGCGAGACGAACTGAAGGCGGCAGAGGTCGTTGCCGTCGTCGCGGATCAGCCACACGCCGGTCTCGTCGGCCGACGGGGCCACACTGCGGGCCTTGCCCAGCTTCCACGGCTGGTTCTTCGGGTCCCCGTAGGCGAGCACCTCGGACGGCTCCACGCACGACGGCCCGCAGCGGGCGGCCGACAGCACGACCGGGAACTTGCCGACGCGGACGACATCGTTGACTCGGTCACCGGCCGGAGCACCCGGAAGCGGGGTCATGGCTCCGGTGGCCGGGTCGAGCATCGACGGCGGTGACGTCGCCATGACCAGGCGGAATCCGATGTAGTCCACCGGTATGCCTTCGAGTTTCGACGGTGGCGGCGGTGTCGGCACCGGAGCGGGCGCGGGTTGCGGGGTCGCGTCGGAGCATCCGGCCAGCAGGAGGACAGCCGCCAGTACGGCGGCACAGGGGAGAAATGCGGGTCTGTTCAGGGTATTTCCCCGATCTCGCGCGTGAGATCCGGTTCTACCATTCCAGGCATGGGCGAGGAAGAGCAGCCGACGACCGAAACCAAGCCGTTGACCGGACGGGACATCCGGGTCTCCGACGCGGAACGCGAACACGTCGTCGAAGTGCTGCAGAAGGCGATCGGCCTCGGGATGCTGAACCTCGACGAGTTCACCGAGCGGACCGACCGCGCCCTCGCTTCGAAGACCCGCGGTGAGCTGAACGCGGTGCTCACGGATCTGCCGGGCCTGGTGCATCCCGAAGCGGGAATGGTGCCGCGGCAGCAGCAGAACCCGTGGGCGCCGCCGGGGCCGCAGGCCTACGCCCGGTCGTCCGGGCAGGTCATGGAGCTCAACGGCAAGTACTCGGCGTTGCAGCGCAACGGGAACTGGCTGGTCCCGGAGTCGATGGTGGTCCGCAACAAGTACGGCGCCACGAAACTGGACTTCTCCCAGGCCGAGATCCGGTACCCGGTGGTGCACATCGACCTCCAGGCCAAATGGGGCCCGGTGGAGATCACCATCCCCGAGAACGCCGCCGTCGACACCAACTCGATCACCGACATCAAGTTCGGCAACCTCGACGACCGGACCCAGTCGAACGGCCGCCCCGGCACACCCCGGTTCGTCATCACCGGGCGCGTGCACGGGGGAGCGCTGATCATCAAGTACCCGCGGCGGGGTTTCTTCGGCTAGGCGCCCACTGGGCGCACGTGCCGGAGGTGCCTGAGCACGAAGTACGCGATCCCGGCCAGCACCAGCGCGGCCAGCCCGGACACGGCGTGCATGCCGGTGGCGAAGGCCTCGTGCGCGGGAACCGCGTCGGCGAGCTGAGCGCGGGTGACGGCGTTGCCCAGCGTCCCGACGGTCGCGATGCCCAGCGCGTAGCCGAACTCGTTGCCGGTCTGCGAAAGCGAGGCCGCCGAACCGGCCTTCTCCGGCGGCACGGAGCCGACGACCAGATCCGTGCCCAGGGTGACCAGCGGGCCCCCGCACAGGCAGGTGACGGCGAACGCGATCGACGGGAGCACCGGACCGGCTCCGGGCTCGACCTGCGTCAGCAGCAGGAATCCGGCGATCGCGCCCGCCAGCCCGGTGGCGATGAGCGAGGCGGGCCGGAAGCGGCGGGCGAGGATCGGGGCGACCAGGAAGCTGACGGTCGCCGCGAGCATGCCCGGCAGCAACGCCAGCGCGGCGCCGACCGGTGAGAGCTCCAGGACGATCTGGAAGAACTGCGCGACGAAGAGCATGGTCGTCCCGCCCAGCATGGAGAACGCGCACATCCCGCCCAGCGCCGTCGTGAACGCGGGGACGCGGAACAACTTCAGGTCGATCAGCGGGTCCTCGAGGATTCGCTGGCGCCGCACGAAAACCGCGCCGAAGCCGAGACCGATCAGGAGCGAGGCCACCGGGATCGGGTGGACGCCCTCACGGGCGAGTTCCTTGATGCCGTAGACCGCGGGCAGGATCGTGACCAGCGAAAGCGCGACACTCGTCAGGTCGAGGCGACCGGCGTTCTCGTTGCGGTACTCGGGCAGGAGCTTCGGGCCGACGACGAGCAGCAGGACCATCGCGGGGACGCCGAGCAGGAACACCGAACCCCACCAGAAGTGCTCCAGCAGCACACCGCCGACCATCGGGCCCACGATCGCGCCGACGGTGAAGCAACCGGCCCAGATGCCGATCGCGAGGGAACGCTGACGGCTGTCGAGGAACAGGTTGCTGATCAGGGCGAGCGTCGACGGCGCCAGTGTCGCACCGGCGATCCCGAGGATCGCGCGGGCGGCGATGAGCATCGGCGCACTGGTCGAAAACGCCGCCAGCACGGAGGCCGCGCCGAACGCCGTGGCGCCGATGAGCAGCAGTTTCCGGCGGCCGACGCGGTCGCCGAGGGTGCCCATGGTGACCATGAACCCGGCGATCATGAAGCCGTAGACGTCCATGATCCACAGCTGCTGGGTGCTGTCGGCACCGAGGCTCTGGCTCAGTTTCGGCAGCGCGAGGATGAGGACGAACACGTCGAGGGAGACCAGGAAAGTGGGGAGGGCCAGCACGGCCAGCCCGACCCATTCCCGGCGTCCAGCCCGTGTCGGGGTCTCGGTGGTCGTCATGGTCCGTTCCTTTCGTCGCTTCGGTGTCTTCACCAAGGCGTCGAAGTGGCGGACCGGATTTCGACATCAAGCGTTGAGGAGAATCAGCACACCGATGCCGACGAGGACGACCGGAAGCAGCAGATGCCCCCAGCGCGCCAGGGCGCGGGCGATCACCGGGCGGGTCGCGAAGTACCGGCCCGCCGCGCACCACACCGCGACGAGCGCGAGGAACACGACCGCGTACACGACCAGCCCACTGGTGCCGGTGTTGGCGAACACCGGGACGTAGACGCCGATGTTGTCGCCGCCGTTGGCGAAGGTCACCCCAGCCACGGCGAGAACGCCGGGACCGACTTCGGGCTCGTCGCCTTCGTCGTCCTTGCGCCATACGAGCCACGCGGCCCGGAGGCCGAGCAGGAGCGGCACCAGCCCGAGCCAGGGCAGGACGGAGTCCGGCAGCAGGCCGGCACCGAACGCCCCGACGATCGAGACGGCGAGGATCCCGGCGAACCCGAGGTACTGCCCGGCCACCACCCTCGCGGCACCCCCGCGACCGCTCGCGCGGCCGAAGAACAGCGCGAGCAGCACGATGTCGTCGACGTTGGTCACCGCGAACATCGCCGCGGCCTGGCCGATCAGCCCGAAGTTCACCACCGGGGGAGCAAGGGACCTTTGCTATCGCTTGGCGACCGCGGCACGGGCCTCGACCGGGTCCGACGTGGCCAAGGCCGCCTCGGCCAGCTCCTCGCATTCGGCCAGCGTCGTGGCGGCCAGGCTCGCGCCGACCGCGCGCACCGCGGGCGCGTTCATCGAGAGACTGGTCAGGCCGAGACCGGCCAGGACCAGCGCGAGCCTCGGGTCGGCGGCGGCTTCACCGCAGACACCGGCGGGCTTGCCAGTGTCCTTCGCGGCCTGACCGATGACCTTCAGCAGGCGCAGCAGCCCGGGCTGCCACGGGTCGTTGAGCTTGGCGACCGCGCCGAGCTGGCGATCCGCGGCGAAGGTGTACTGCGCGAGGTCGTTGGTGCCGACGGAGACGAAGTCGACCGCGTCGAGGATCTCGCGGGCGGTCAGCGCGGCGGCCGGGATCTCGATCATCACGCCCGCGCGGGCGATTCCGGCGGCGCGGGCGCGCTCGGCGAACCAGGCGGCCTCGGCGGCGGTGGCGACCATCGGCGCCATCACCGAAACCTCGGCGCCGGAGTCCTGCGCGGCACCCGCGATGGCCTCCAGCTGGCGGTCGAGGATCTCGGGCCGGTCGAAGGCGACCCGAAGGCCGCGGACGCCGAGCGCCGGGTTGGGCTCGTCGTCGGGCTCCAGGAAGGCGAGGGGCTTGTCGGCGCCCGCGTCGAGGGTGCGGACGATGACAGGTTTGCCGCGGAACGGCGTGAGCACGGCGGTATAGGCCTTGCGCTGCTCTTCGACGCTCGGCTCGGCGGAGGCGTCGAGGTAACAGAACTCGGTGCGGAAGAGGCCCACCCCTTCGGCACCGGCTTCGGCGGCCGCCTGGGCGTCCGTGGCGGAACCGACGTTGCCGAGCACCTTCACGCGGTGGCCGTCGGCGGTCGCGCCGGTGCCGTCCCACTCGATCGCGCCGGTCTTGGCGGCCGTGACGACCTCGTCGTTCGGGTCCGCGACCTCGACGACGCCGGTGTCACCGTCCACCGCAAGCGCTTGCGCGTCGAGCGCGAGGATCCCGCGGACCGCGACGACGGCGGGAATGCCGAGCGCGCGGGCGAGGATCGCGGTGTGGCTGGTGGGTCCGCCCTCTTCGGTGACGAGCGCGAGGACCTTGTCCGGGTCGAGCCCGGCGGTGTCGGCGGGCGCGAGGTCGCGCGCGACGAGCACGCTCTGAGACTCGAGGGCGGGAACGCCCGGAGGCGCGATGCCGAGCAGTTCGGCGACCAGCCTGTCGCGCACGTCGAGGACGTCGCGGGCCCGCTCGGCCATGTAGCCACCGGCGGCCGCGAGCGCGTCGGCGAACTTTCCCGCCGCCTGGTACACCGCACGCGGCGCGGGCAGGTTCTGGTCCTTGACCAGTTTCTCGGCCGAGGACACGAGAGCCGGGTCGGCGGCCATCGCCGCGGTGGTGATGAGGATCGTCGCGGCCTCGCCGGTGGCGGTCTCGGCCAGCTTCTCGAGCCGGGCCGCCACGATCTGCGCGGCCGGCTCGATGCGGGCGGCCTCGGCGGCCGGATCTGCCGGTGCCGGCGTGCTCGCGGGTTCGCCGAGAGGTTCGGCGACCCGGACGACAGGACCGCTCGCGCGGCCGGGACTGACGGCGACCCCGGACAGTGACTCAGACGGCATGGTCTAGACCATATCTCATAGGGGGCGTGACCTGGCTCATAGCCAACAGCACAACACAGAAGGAGACATCATTCCAGTTCGGATGCTGTGGGATACGACGGCTGGGCGCCCTGCCGGGTCACGGTGATCGCCGCCACCTTCACCGCCTTTCGCGCCGCGTCGGCCAGCTCCTCGCCCTTCGCGAGCGCCGTGGCGAGCGCCCCCGCGAAAGCGTCACCGGCGCCCGTGGTGTCGACGGCCTCGACCTTCGGCGACGGCACCTCCGTCACGCCGTCCGCGGTCACCACGGCGGCGCCCTTCGCGCCGAGCGTCACGACAGCGGCCTTCGGACCGAGGTCGAGCAACTTCGGGAAGTCGGCCTCGCCGCCGAGAAGGAACGCGGCCTCGTGCTCGTTGACCAACAGGACGTCGAGCCCCCGGAGCGTCTTCGCGGAGAGTTCGGCCGCAGGCGAAAGGTTCAGCAGCGTCTTCACACCTTTTCCGACGGCTTCCGCGACGGCCCGCTCGACGGTTTCGAGCGGAATCTCCAGCGACAACACCACGATCTCGGCGCCGTCGAGATCGACGTCCTCGGGCCGCAAAGCGGAGTTCGCGCCGGGCGAGACGAGAATCGAATTCTCGCCGTCGGGCGTGACCGTGATGTACGCGATCCCGGTCGGACGGTCGCTCGTCCGCACCGAAGCAGTGTTCACCCCGGACTCGGCCAGCGAACGTTTCAGCAGCTCGCCGTACGGATCGTCGCCGACCGCGCCGAGCAACGCGACGTCGGCGCCGAGCCTGGCCGCGGCGACCGCGGTGTTGGCACCCTTGCCACCCGGCGACAAGATCGTGTCGCCACCGAGTACGGTTTCGCCACCACCAGGTCGCCGGTCGACCGGTACGACGAGATCGGCATTGGCGGACCCGATGACCAGCACCTGAGAAGTCATGGAAGAGACCATGCCATGACCAGGAGTTGTCCGGTCATGACCCTTCTCCGGGCGAAGATGTGAAGAACTTTGTAACTTTCTCGGCGTGTAGTGCGACAATCAGGCGAGCAGCGGAACGCCGTCACTCTTTCGGGGGATAACATTCCCCCGGGCGTCACTTCGGCGATCACGCCCGCTCTTGAGATGCGTTGCCGCGGAGAAGCGGTGACGTTGCCCCGGTCCCGATCTGAGTTCGGGAGCAGGGCATCGGGTCGCCGGCGTCGATCACGTAGCCCCCCGAGTGATCGGCGCCGGCGGCGCCCCGTTTCGACGGGGTGCCTCAACCCGCTACGGCCGTTTCCCGGAACTCCACGTCTCGCGCTGTCCGCATGGCGGCCTCGAACTCACGCCCGGCGTTGGCCGTGAACGGCTCCGCCAGCCGGTACCAACCACCTTCGAGGACGTCGGACTCTTCGTCGTACCGGTCACGTCTGGTCAGGCTCGCCAGGTGTGGATGACGGATCCGGAATGTCTCCGAGGTGGGAAGAAACTCCAAATACCTGCGCTGGTCGTCGATACCCCATCGCACGGCATCGATCTCATGCCACCACGCACCTACGACAGAGCCATAGGTTCGCAGGAAAAATCCTCGCGGTCCGAGTTCGAGCACCGCCTTCCGTTCCTTCTTGTGCGTCTCGCTCTCGAACCCATCGACCACCAACGTCACCACGAAGAGAGCGAAGAGGATCACGAACGCGCCAACCCGCACGACTGTGACATCAGTGGAAGCCGCGACCACGAGGCAGCACACCTCGATCATCAATGAGCCGAGATTGAACGCCTTCAGTTTCCCTTTGTCCCAGCCATTGACGTGAATCTTCACCACGTCGTCCTCGACGACCAGTTCCTCGTCGCGTGCCGCGTCGACGATCGGTTCGTCAGGCTTCACGACCACGGCACTGTTGTCGTCCTCGATCTCGACGTCGACATGGCGAACGAGCACAGGCAGCAACTCCTCGACCTCACGCGGGCTGAGGTCGAGGTCCGAGACTTGAAGGTCTCCGTCCGGCTCGCGGATGAGACCTGTCGAACGAGCGTCGAAATCCGGCCCAGGTCGCAGAACGAGCGTGAACTGATCAGCTTTTGGTCTGCGATGTGTGTACTCGCGGAACTTGAGGCTCAGGAACGCCTTCTCGATGCCACTCCATGGGGCGGTCCAGCTGGTCAGTCCGTTGACGATTCGGGTGATACCGGCGGGCTCGATGACCAGCTCATCAGCTGGAGGTGGCGTCCGGTAGTTGCGGAACTCGATGGTGCCGCAGTAGACGAACACTGCGCACAGAACACCGGCGACGATGCGCACCGCGAGCTTGAAGTCCCCGACCACCCCGAAAACCATGACGACGGTCAGGGTGCCGAAGAGAACGACCAGTAGCAGATGGCCGAAGACCCCCGGCGTTCGCGAGATCACCACCCGCTCGTCGTTCATTTCGATGTTTTCTCCGAGTCGAGCACAACATCGCCGGCGAAGTCGGATCGTGCTTTCAGCGTCTCGGCCAGGCGTGACGCGGCGCCGGTCGTGATCTTCTCCGCCAGAATCGACTGGTCACTTTCGTGGCGTATCGAGACTCTGACGTACCTGCGGCAGCGCTCCGGCGGATGGTGGTCGAACCGGATCTGGTGGAGCTGTGTGAGAAGCACGTCGACAGGCGGGATCTCACGTGGCACGACGTGCCTTTCAGGTCTGTCTTGCTCGAACCAGGTCAACGAGTCTTCGTCCACCTCGAAGACACCGGGCGTTCCGCGGAAGCGCGTCTTGTGGAGCACGACTCCCCAAGCGACGGTGGCGAGCGAAACGACCGGCGACAACCACAAAGGCACGGAATCCGCGAACTGGCGGAGGGCGAACAGCAGGACGATCAAGGCGTAAAGGCCGATGAAGCCGAGGATTCGCGCTGCCGGCATACGACCAGCCCGAACCCTGACCGGGTCATCCGCCTGCGTGGCACCGGCGTCCGCCCCGTGTGCGGCGGACGCACCGTCCTTCCAGCGCACCAGACGCGGTCCGGAATCCTTGCCCGGCCCGAAACCACTGCGCGCGAGTTCGCGCGATCGCCAGTGCACCAAGCCAGGGCGGAAGCCTTCGATCGCTTCTGATGCCAGCTCAGCCTGTTCCAAGGTGATCTCGGGAGTCAGAAGGACCCCATGCTTGGATGGCCGTCTGTACTCCTCACGCAGGTTTGTCCTCGACGCCTCGTCGACCAAGGTCAAGTGGACACTGATCCGACCGGGTTGACCACGTTCGTCAAACACGATGGAACGAAGGTCTTCCCACGGCAACAAAAACGCTTCCGACGAAGCGTCGTGCTGCCTTATCCCTGCTTCGGTGAGTTCGATCGTCCGAGTATCGCCTGGTTTCTCCGGCGCGAAAGCCCACCATGCCGCAGTCGCCGATAACGCCACCCCGAGCAGGATGATCGACGCCGCTGCGGCGATTCCCCAAAGATCTCCGCTCAGCCGACCGTGGACGTAAAGCATCCATGAGCCGATCACCAGCGAGAACAAGCCACCGAAGGCAAGCACCGTGAAACCGGTCGGCGACCGCCGCTTCGGCTTCGCAGGGGCTTTGAGCAGGATCGTGACCAGTCGCTCGTCCTGCGGCGCGGCAACGGTTTCCGGATCTTTTCGACGCCCAATCCGAGTGAACAACCACAAGACGGCCGCAAGTAACGGGATCAGAGCGGCCAGCACCGCGAAGAAGTCGACTGCCAGAACCACGAGGCCCGCCACATGCAGCAGGCGATAAGGATGTGGGACGTCGCGCTGCCAGTGGTCGCCACTTCGATGGACTCCGACGACATTCGTACCGTCGTCCGGTGTCAGCTCGTCGGGGTCGAACCTGACGGTACCGAGGGAGTGGCCGTTCGAGGTGACCTCGGCGTCACACTCCCAGAAGTAGCCGAATCCCTCGGAGGAGATCGGCCCTCGGCGGTCGCAAGCCTTGATCACGGCCGAAGCGTCACCGACCGCTGTCTGTCCGGTGTTGACCTCGGGTGTCCCAGCCAACCGGAACATCGTCAGGCAGACGAAGAAGAGAAACGGACCGACCACGAGAACGAACAAGGCGCCGGCACCGAGGACCCCGGCACCGGCCCTTGCCTTCTCTCCCTCGGCCTTCATCGCGACACCCCACCGGATTGCCCGTCGACCACCTCGACGTGCTTCCGCAGAACTGGCAGAATCAGGTCGATCTCTTCCGCCGTCAGCTCGATCTCCGAGATCACGATGAATCTGTCCGACTCGCGCGCGAGGCCGAGCGGACGGGCGAGGCTCTCCCGCGGGTAATAGGAATCGACCACCTCCGCCGGGCAAAGCACCAAGCGGCAGGCGGCGTCAGGTGTCCGCTGAACGAACGCCTTGTCGATGTCCCGCCATCGGATCGACCATGCACGCGTCCGAGCGGTCTTGGTGACGACAGTCAGCCAGCGCGGTTTGAAGACCAGCTGCCTGGTGAACGGATTGAGGTGATAGCGGAAGGCGACAGCCGTGGCCGACAGGAACAGAAGACCGAAGAACCCGAGACCGATCCGCACGCCGAGCCTGCCATCTCGGAAGACCGCGAAACCCAAGATCAAGGTAAAAGCGAGGAACACGAGCCCTAGGCGTTGATGTTGTTTCGCATCGCTGATCCTGGAGATCGTCAACCCATCACCAGGTGACTCGGCCTTCGCCTTCTGCGTGCTGTCCTTCCAGCGCAGGACCGTCCGCCGCACCGCGGTCACCAGGCCGAAGCCGCCACGCTTGATCCCCCGCGCGGGCCAGCGACTCACCCCGGGCTTGAACCGCTCGACGATGGCGGCTGCTCTCTCCGCTTCGGCGGCAGGCACCATCGATGCCAGTACGTGGCCGAACCGCGAGTTCCCACGCAATTCTTCGCGCAGAAGAACTTCGGCTTCCTGATCGACCAGGACGACGTGAATCGAGACCTGTTCACCGAGGACATGGTCGTCGAAGACCAACGACTTGATCTCGTCCCATGGCAGAAGCAGGTGTGCACCCTCGCTGAGCGGCTGCACCAATCCCTCGGCCGTCACGACCAGTGGAATCGACTTCGTGACGACCCGACGACCGACCACGACCGACCCGAGCACCAAGGCGCCCAGCAGGACGAGCGCTCCGCCGAGGGATACCTGCCAAAAACCGCCTGTCCTCAGCTGGTCCGTGATCACCAAGAAGGTGCCACCGATACCCATCAGCCCAAGGCCGCTGATCGCCAAGAAAAGATACCTGGCGAGAAACTTGGTGTTGTCCGGTGTCAGAAGCTCTATGACATCCGTCTCCGACGGATCTTGCCCCACCTTTCGCGGGCTTCGATTTCGGAAAGTCAGCCGGCCGAAAACCTCCTGCCACCCTGTAGAGAACGCCGCGAAGACACAGCTCACGATGAAAACGATTCCGAGCACTTCGAGGAACCCAAAGGGGTGGTCGGCGATCCGGCGCCACTCTCCGCTGTCGTTGGTGACACCCACCGGCGATGCCTCATCGGAGGGCGACAGCTCGTCAGGGCCGAACTCGACGATCTCAACCTGTCCACTCACCGAAACCGCGGCCGTACATTCGTGGAAGTACCCGACACCGCCAGACGACACCGGGCCGAAGCGTTCGCAGTCCTTGACCACCGCTGTCGCCGGGGCGCCCTCCGCGGCGGCCCCGTTCACCAGTGGCGCGTCCGCGAGCCTGAGCAAAGTCAAAGAAGCGAGCAGCAGGAGAAGTATCGCGATCCAGGCGACAAGTCCCCTCGACACCGTCTTCACGGACATCCGGCCGCGACCGGACAACTGACTCATTCCAGCGAACCGGAGATCCGCTGGCTGCCAGGCTGATCGAAAATCGGCGGTTCCCCTTCGGCCCGCGTCCTGTCACCCTCCGACCGGACAGCCGGTGCCGGGGTCGGCGGAGCAGCCACGTTGCTCGGACCGGGCTCCTTTGGCTTGTCGTCTTTCCGCAGCTTGTCGGTCTCCTTGCCGACGTTCTTCAGGCTCTCCTTCAAGAGGTTGGTGGTGAAGGCACCCGCGTCGTCCAGTGTGGTCGCCACGGCCTTCACCCCGCCCGCGATACCGCGCCCGATCGGGGCGAGCGCGTCCTTGACCTTCACGAACAGATCGATGAGCGTCTTGAAAAGCCTGTTCGCCTCGCCGAAGGCCTTGGCGAGCTTCTTGATCCAACCCATGCATTTCTGGACGTACTCGAGGACCTTCGCCAGCCCCTCGGTCGCGAACCCGGCGACTGCGGCCGGCCCCGGGTAGCGCATCAAAATACTGACGAGCTTCGCGAGCGCCTCGGAGATCAAGTCGCGGACGATGCTGCGCACCACCGCCAAGATCGTCTTGCACATGCTGACGAGCATCGCCATTGCGGTCGCCCCGGAGGCGAGTCCCGAATACAGGTTGGCGCGGTCCTTGGCGAAGGTGCGGTAGGCGTCCGCGGCGGGCCCGGTCCATCCCACGCTGTCGTGGTCGACCGCCTTGCCGAGGTCGTCGCCGACCTGTTCCAGCTCTTTGCCGATGTTCTCCCAGGTGCCGATCATGTTGTCCAAGGCGACCTGATCACCCAGGAGCATGTCCATCAGATCCCGGACGAACCAGAGATGCTCGATGAGCCAGCCGAATCCGGCGCTCATCAAGGTACCGAGAGGATCGACCGCCATCCCGACGAGACCGACCGCACCATTGGCCAAGTTCGCCAGGCCCTCGGCCCAGTCTCCGCTGGAGATCTTGGCACCGGTGTCCCAGAAATCCTGCAGGATCCCCGCACCCTCCAGCGAACTCTCGTCCGAGGCGGCGTCGGTCTTGATCAACGGGTTGGTCGTGCCAGGGCCTGGACGTGCTTCGACAGTCTCAGACACCGGTCAGTCCTCCAGCTTGAAAAGGTTCTTGAATTCCGCTTCGTCCCACTCTTTGACCTTTTGCCAGGTATGAACCCGGTCGGCGTGATCCAGCGAAGCCTTGGACGCGGCGATGATCGACGACTGGGCTTCGGCCTGTCCGATCCCGCAGATCAGCGCCAGCGGGATGCCGACGAGACCGAACGCTTCGGGATTGCTGGTCGCGGCGGTCGCGTTGCCCGCCTTCTCCATGCGGATGCCGAAGTCGTCGATCTTCTTCCGATGGGCCTCGAGCTCGCCAGGATCGACTTCGAAGCCGTCACCGGCAGGTGGCTGTCCCATGATTTCCCTCCCTCAAGAACCCGCTCAGCGCAGGAAGTCGCCGCCGGTGAAGTAGTCGTCCTCGTGGTCCGTCTGCTGCCTGCGCGCGGCACGCGGCGGCGCGGGCGAGGCCGGAGGTGTCGGAGGGGCGGGCGGCTTCGGAGCGGGCGGAGCGTCGAGTTCGTCTTCGGCGACGAAGCGGTCGTCCTCGTCCGCGTCCTGGTGGCCGCCCTCGACGTAGCCCGTCGGTTCGGGTTCCGGGTACTCGTTGTGCAGCTGGTTGACCAGTTCGTTCATGGTCTCGGTGCCCGCGATGGACGGAACGCCGGTCTGCATCGCGCTCGCCAGCTTGCTCTGGGCGATCTGGACGACGCGGAGGATCTCCTGCGCGAGCGCCGGGTTGTCGCGCACCGACGGGCCGATCTCCAAGCCCACCAGGTTCCCGGCGTGGTTGACCTTGACCGAGATCTGGCCGTCCTTGCTGCGTTCGGACACCGAGACGCCTTCGATCTCGGTGCGCATCTGATTCGCCTTCCGCTGGGCGTCGGCCAGCTTGGCCTCGAAATCAGCGAAGAGCTGCTCAGGGTTCGACACGCGAACCTCCCCTGTTCACGTCGTAGCCATTCGGCGACCGAGTGTGGCATACCCGTCTGACATCGGGGAACGTTTCGCGCGCATCCGCACCCCGGTCGTGTGGATCACCACAACGACCTCCGGTTTCCCCTACACGATGTTGCGGATTACCCGATGTTCACGCTGGTCAGCGCGCCATAGCGTGCTGAACATGACCATTTCGGACTGGAAACGCGCGGTCTACGCGCTTCTCGTACTTCCGGGGTATCTCGGTGGTGCGAAGGTCCAGCGCGGGCTCGCGCGGCGGTGGCTCGGCAGGGAGGGCGGGGGCCGTCCGCGGTTCGCGGCGGCGTTCGGGCCGAGTGTGGTCGCGTTCCTGCTCGCGCTGCTGCTCCTCTATCTCGCCGGGCGCATCGCGACCTACGGCTTCTTCTGGACCGGGAGCGACCCTGAAGGCACGTGGGGCGGACCGACGCTGGCGGGGGCGTGGGTCGTGCATCTCTTCGTCGCGATCGGGATGGCCGTGCCGATTTTCCTGGCGCTCCGGGCGCTGACCGCGCTCCAGGCCCGCCTGCTGGGCTGTTCCGCGATAAGGGCGTACTGACCACCTAGAATGCCCGGATGAACAACACCGGCCGCAGGGGTCGCGAGCGGGCCGCGACGGATCAGGACATCCGGCGGACGGCGCGGGCACTCCTGGTCGAGCAGGGGCCGGAGGCCGTGACCCTGCGGGCGATCGCGCGCGAGCTCGGCATCACGGCGCCGGCGTTGTACCGCTACTACGGCTCACGCGACGATCTGATCGAGCACCTTCGCGCGGACGTCGTCGCGGATCTCGCGGCCGGGCTGGCCGAGGACATCGCGCAGCTGCCGGACGAGGGCGCGCTTCAGCTTTTCGCCATCTGCAAGGGATTCCGGCGCTGGGCGCTGACTCACACGAAGGAGTTCACGCTGGTCTTCGCGTCGCCCGCGGGCGACGACACGTTGAGCAGGCTGGGTGAGCCGTTCGGGCGGATCTTCCTCGCGGCGGCGGGCCGGGTGCTCGCGATGCACGATCTGGTGACGCCGTCGAACGACGTGGTGCCCACTGAACTGCGCGACGATCTCACGTCGTTCCAAGGGGAACTGCTGGCCGTACTCGAAGAATCCGGCGAGACGTTCCCGCTCGACAAGCTCGACCTCGGCGTGACGTACCTGATGATCCAGTTCTGGGCCCGGCTCTACGGGCACGTCACGCTCGAGGTCTTCGGCAACTATCCGATCCCGTTCTCGAAACCGGACGTCCTCTTCGACGCGATGCTGGCCGATCTCGCGAGCGAAATCGGCCTGTCGATCGACTAAGCCGCGTGCCCGCCGTCGACCGAAACGGTCGTCGCGGTGACGTAGGCGCTTTCCGGCCGTGCCAGGAACGACACGGTCGCGGCGACCTCCGACGGCGAGCCGTAGCGGTCGGACACCGTCAGGCTCCGCTGGTCGGCGGCGTACGGGCCGTCGGCCGGGTTCATGTCGGTGTCGGTCGGGCCGGGGTGGACGATGTTCACGGTGATGCCGCGCGGGCCGAGTTCCCTGGCCAGGCCCTTGGTCAGGCCCAGCAGCGCGGTCTTGCTCACCGCGTACAGCGACATCCCCGGGCCGGGCACGCGGTCCGAAACGCAGCTGCCGATGCTGATCACGCGGCCGCCTTCGCCGAGGTGCCGGGCCGCGGCCTGCGTGGCCACGTAGACACCGCGGACGTTGACAGCGAGCACGCGATCGATGTCTTCCAGGCTCGTCTGGTCGAGCGGGCCGACGAAGCCGACGCCCGCGTTGTTGACCAGCACGTCGAGCCTGCCGAACTCAGCGACCGTCGTCTCGACAGCGGCCGCCACGGCGGCGGCGTCGGCGCTGTCGGCCCGGACCGCCAGCGCGCGGCGGCCGAGCGCCTTGATCTTGTCCACGACACCGGCCGCGAGTGCTGCGTTGTTCTGGTACGTGAGCGCGACGTCGGCGCCGTCCTCGGCGAGCCGGATCGCCGTGGCGGCACCGATCCCGCGGCTGCCGCCGGTCACCAAAGCCACCTTGCCGTCGAGGGTCATGCGGTGTTCTCCGTTCGATTTCGTTGTCCTTGAACAACTCCATCGAATCGCCTCATGACCCTCGACGCTGGCGCCTTTCGGTCACCTAGCTACAGGACGATGTTGACCAAACGTCCCGGCACGACGATCACCTTGCGCGGGGTGCCGTCGCCGACCAGGGCGGCGACCTTCTCGTCGGCCAGCGCGGCCGCCTGCACGGCGTCCTTGCCCGCGTCGGCGGGCACGGTGATCCGCGAGCGCACCTTGCCGTTGACCTGGATCGGGTACTCCACGGAGTCCTCGACCAGGTACTTCTCGTCGACGACCGGGAACGGCCCGTGCACCAGCGAATCCGCGTGGCCCAGGCGCTTCCACAGCTCCTCGGTCAGGTGCGGGGCCAGCGGCGCCAGCATCAGCACCAGCCCTTCCACCAGTTCACGCGGCGTCGCCTCGGTCGCGCCGTAGGTCTTGGTGACGTAGTTGTTCAGCTCGATCAGCTTCGCGCCGGCCGTGTTGAACCGCAGTTCCGCGTAGTCCTCGCGGACCCCGGCGATCGCCTTGTGCAGCTGCTTGCGATCCGCGTCCGTGGCGTCCACTGTGGACACCCGCAGTTCGCCGGTCTCCTCGTCGACGACCAGGCGCCACAGCCGCTGCAGGAACCGCTGCGCGCCGACGACGTCCTTGGTCGCCCACGGCCGCGAAACGTCCAGCGGGCCCATCGACATCTCGTAGAAGCGGAAGGTGTCGGCGCCGTAGTCGGCGGCCATCTGGTCCGGCGTCACGACATTCTTCAGGCTCTTGCCCATCTTGCCGTATTCCTGCTTGACCTCTTCGTCGCCGAAGAAGAACTTGCCGTCACGTTCCTCGACCTGATCGGCCTGGACGTAGACGCCGCGGGAATCGGTGTAGGCGTAAGCCTGGACGTACCCCTGGTTGAACAGCTTCCGGTACGGCTCCTTGGACGACACGTGGCCCAGGTCGAACAGCACCTTGTGCCAGAAGCGCGAGTACAGCAGGTGCAGCACCGCGTGCTCGACGCCGCCGACGTACAGATCCGTGCCGCCCGGGTCTTCGACGCCGTGCTCGGCCGGACGCGGACCGACCCAGTACGCCTCGTTCTCCGGCGCCACGAACACGTCCGGGTTGGTGGGGTCCAGGTACCTCAGCTGGTACCAGCAGGAACCCGCCCAGTTCGGCATCGTGTTGATGTCGCGGCGGTAAGTCTTCTTGCCCTGCCCCAGATCCAGTTCGACCTCGACCCAGTCGGTGGCGCGGGCCAGCGGCGAGGACGGGGTGCTGTCCTTGTCCTCCGGGTCGAAGGTCACCGGCGAGTAGTCGGCGACCTCGGGCAGCTCGATCGGCAGCATGCTGTCCGGCAGCGCGTGGACCTGGCCGTCCTCGTCGTAGACCACCGGGAACGGCTCGCCCCAGTAGCGCTGGCGCGAGAACAGCCAGTCGCGCAGCTTGTACTGGACGGTGCCGCGACCGTGGCCGTGCTCCTCCAGCCAGCCGATCATCGTCTTCTTGGCCTCGTCGACGGCCATGCCGTCCAGGAAGCCCGAGTTGATCGCGGGTCCGTCGCCGGTGAACGCCTTGCCGTCGAAACCTTCCGACGGCTGCACCGTACGGATGATCTCCAGGCCGAACTTCTCGGCGAATTCCCAGTCGCGGGTGTCCTGGCCGGGCACGGCCATGATCGCGCCCGTGCCGTAGCCCATCAGGACATAGTCGGCGACGAAGACCGGGATCTCCTTGCCGTCGGCCGGATTCACCGCGTAGGAGCCGGTGAAGACGCCTGTCTTCTCCTTGTTCTCCTGACGGTCCAATTCGGACTTCCGCGCCGCGGCGGCGCGATAGGCGGCGATGGCTTCGGCCGGGGTGGCCGCCTCACCGGTCCAGCGCGCGTCGACGCCTTCCGGCCAGGTGGCGGCGGTCAGCTCGTCGACCAGCGGGTGCTCGGGCGCGACCACCAGATAGGTGGCGCCGAACAGCGTGTCCGGGCGGGTCGTGAAGACCTCGATCTTCTTGTCGGCGGAGTCGAACGACACCCGCGCGCCGTGCGAGCGGCCGATCCAGTTGCGCTGCATGGACTTGACCTTCTCCGGCCAGTCCAGCAGGTCCAGGTCGTCGACCAGGCGATCGGCGTAGGAGGTGATGCGCATCATCCACTGGCGCAGATTGCGCCGGAACACCGGGAAGTTGCCGCGTTCGCTGCGGCCTTCGGAGGTGACCTCTTCGTTCGACAGCACCGTGCCCAGCCCGGGGCACCAGTTCACCGGCGCCTCGGAGATGTAGACCAGCCGGTGCGAGTCGATGATCTCCAGCTGCTCGGCACGGGTCAGCTCGCACCAGTTGCGGCCGTCCGGCGTATGGCGTTTGTCCTGCACGTATTCGGTCTCCAGCTCGACGATCGGGCGCGCCTTGCCCGCCTTCTCGTCGTACCAGGAGTTGAAGATCTGCAGGAAGATCCACTGGGTCCACTTGTAGTAGTCCGGATCGATCGTCGAAATCCGGCGACGCTCGTCGTGGCCCAGACCCAGGCGCCGGATCTGGCGCAGGTAGGTCTCCATGTTCTCTTCGGTCGTCTTGCGCGGGTGCTGCCCCGTCTGGACGGCGTACTGCTCGGCGGGCAGGCCGAAGGCGTCGAAGCCCATCGTGTGCAGCACGTTCCGGCCGATCATGCGGTGGTACCGCGCGAAGACGTCGGTCGCGATGAAGCCCAGCGGGTGCCCGACGTGCAGGCCGGCGCCCGACGGGTACGGGAACATGTCCTGGACGAACAGTTTGTCCGACGGGACCTCGCCGCTCTCGTCCGCGAGCGGACCGACCGGGTTCGGCGCGTGGTAGGTGCCGTGATCGGACCAGTAGTCCTGCCAATGCTGCTCGATCCGGCCCGCCAGCTCCGCGGTGTAGCGGTGCTGAGGGGCCGTGTCGGCGCCTTCGCTCGCCTGGTTCATCGCCGAAATCCTCCGTGCTCATCCACGTCAAGCCACTCCAGAAACAACTCGACCCCTCAGCCCGGAGGGCATGAGGGGTCGCCGCGCTGGTCCCGGCCGATCGGCCGAGTTCAGCGCGGCAGGCTAAGGAGCAGCCGAGCCGTGTTCATGAGTCCAGTTTAACGCCCTGGTCAAAGCGGTTCCGAGGGGACCGCCAGAGCGATGAACTGGGTCACCTGGGTCGCGGAGAAGTTGTTGTCGCTGACCAGCACCAGACTGCGCTCGCCGTTCGGCAGGCGCGGGCCCCAGGTCATCCCCTCGACGTTGTCCACAGTGGACAACTTGAAGTCCGCGAGGTCCGCGAGCAGGCGCTTCTTGACCGGTTTGACCTTCTCGGCGCCGCCGAGCGAAGGGATGTTCGCGACGTTCGTGGCGCCCTTGGTGTCGATCTCGTAGATGCGGATCTTGTTGCCGACACCGGTGACGAACGAGCGCTCCATCACCAGGTAGCGCGTCGGATCGGCCTGGTCGACGGCCAGCAGCGACGAGATGCCGGTGGTCGCGAAACCGCCGGGCGGGTTCGGGGCCGCGAACACCTTCTCCTGCGGGTACGCGTACTGCGCGAGGACCGGCCCGAAGCGCGACTGCACGGTGATGCGCGAAAGGGCGCCCGACGTCGTGGTCGGCTCGGGGCCGTCCTGCAACAGCGGGCCCTCGACCGAACTGGCGATGAGCGAGCCGAATCCGGCGAAGGTGATGCCTTCGAGGGCGAGGTTCTGCCGCGGCCCCGTCGTCTCGGTCATCTTCTCGTTGGCCGGGATCGGCAGGTCGCGGACGTAGGAGCCGTCGCGCTTCGCCTCGCGGATGGACGGGTCGATCCGCGCCGCCGCCGACCGCTCGCCCTCCTGCGACCAGACGTACCGGCCGGTCCAGGGGTCGACCCGCAGCTCTTCGGGGTCGATGGTCTGCATGTTCGGCGGCTGCGCGGGGTCGTTCTTCGGCAGCGGCGGGTACGGCGTGCCGTCGGGACGCAGGAGCGGCTTGGTGCCGGTGAAGGTGACCGGGCCGAGCCCCTTGGCGTCGAGGGAGAACTTCGCCGTGTAGAACCGCGCCGGGTTGATGGCGGACCGGTCGTCGCAGATCAGCGCGTACTCGCCGGTGCGGTGGTCGTAGTCGATACTGGACAGGCCGCCGACGATCGTGCCCTCGTAGGGCAGGAAGTTCGGGACGATCTGTTCCCCGATGAGGCGAAGCGGACGTTGGCCCGCTTCGGCGGCCGGTGCCGCCATCAGGGTGAGCGGAAGGGCCCCGATCAGGGCGGTTGCTATGACTCGGCGTGACATGGCCTGTAGCACAGTCGACCAGGGTATCCGGCAGGTTGCCGGGACGTCACGCTTATCCTCGTGGAGTGTTCGTCATAGCGCTGGTCCCGATCGTGCTGGGTGTCCTCGTCGGCTGGGGTGGTTTCCTCGGTCTGCGCGAGAAGCTGCCGCGTGACCGCGGCGCGGGCGTGCGCACCGCCGCCACCATGCGCAGCGAGGACGCCTTCCGCCTCGGCAACAAGGTCGCGGGGCTCCCGACGCTGGCAGGCGGCGTGATCGCCGTGCTCGCGGGGATCGCCGCGCTGGTCATGCCGACGACGTTCGGGCTGCTGCTCGCCTCGTTCGTGGGCGTGGTCGGGATGATCGCGCTGGTCGCGGGCGGGGGAGTGCTCGGCAACCGCGCCGCCGCGACGGTGCCCGAGCCCGAACCGGAGCGGCCGGCCGGATGCAGTGGCTGCGCCTGCGGGACCTGCGGCGTCTTCAAGAAGGCCGACACCGCCACCGCCTAGTTCCGCTGAAGGTCTCCCGGATGGGTGGCCAGCAGCGCCAGCGGGATGCCTTGACGGCGCAGCACCTGGCCCCAGAGGTCGTGGTGCGGCGAAGCGAGGACGTCGCTGGGCAGCGCCGGGACGATCACCCAGTCGTCGCGTTCGATCTCGTTCGCCAGCTGGCCGGAGTCCCAGCCCGCGTACCCGGCGAACACCCGCACCCCGCGGACCTTCGGGACCAGGATCTCAGGGTCGGTGTCGAGGTCGACCAGCGCGACCGGGCCGCGGACCGCGATCACGCCGGGCACGCTGGACGCCGTCTCGCCGGTCCGCAGCGCGGCCAGGCACAACGCGGTCTTCTTCTCGACCGGACCGCCGACGAAAACCGACTGCGGTTCCGCGACATGGCCGCCCCAGTTCGGCAGCACGTCGTACACCGGGACGTCACTCGGCCGGTTCAGCACGACGCCGAGCGTTCCCTCGTCCCGGTGATCGATGACGAACACGACGGTCCGCCGGAAGTTGGGATCGACCATCGTGGGGGCGGCGACCAGGAGCGTTCCCGGTTCGACCTCGGCGTCCGCTGGCACGTCCGCCATGATCCCACTTCGAGTGGAGACAAATCGTCCGGCCAGGGAACAACAGCATCACGAGCACCGTTGGACACATCAGGTCGGTGCGCTTTCCGTGTCCCCCGGGCTCACTGAAGAACCGCCTTTGTGGAATACCGTCCGGCTGGAGCCACACTGCGCATAGCCGCCGAGAGGCGACCCTAAAGCGCACCGGCCGCCTTCTTTAGGCTTCGCTCGTGACAACCACCGCCGCGGCGCCCACCAGGGCGTTCGTCCGCGACCGTGACTTCCGACGGCTGCTGTACACGCGGTTCTCCGCGCACTGGGGCAACGGCATGTACCAGGCCGGGCTGGCCGGAGCCGTCCTCTTCAACCCCGAACGCGCCGCCGACGCGCTCGCCATGGCGGGCGGGTTCGCGGCGCTGCTGCTGCCCTATTCGGTCGTCGGACCGTTCGCGGGCGCGCTGCTCGACCGCTGGGACCGGCGGAAAGTCCTGATCTTCGCGAGTCTTCTGCGGTCCTTCACCATCCTCGCGACGGCCGTCGCCGTCGGCACGGGAGTGGCCGGGATCGGGCTGTTCTCCCTGGCACTGGCGTCCGAAGGCGTCTCCCGGTTCATCGGCTCCGGCCTGTCCGCGTCGCTGCCGCACGTCGTCGAGGAGAAGTCCGTGGTCGCCGCGAACGCCTTCGCGGCGACGTGGGGTTCGGTGCTCGCGGTCGTCGGCGGCGGCTGCGCGATCGGCCTCCGGGAACTGACCGGCGCCGACGACTCCGGTTCCGCGTGGGTCACCGCCGTCGCCGCGCTGGGCGGGATCGGCGCCGCGGCCCTCGCCTCGGGATTCGGCCGCGGACTGCTCGGGCCGTCGACGGTCGACGAGCCGTCGAACCCGGCGCTCGCCGTCGTCCGCGGCCTGTCCGACGGCGCGAAGGCGGCCTGGCGCACACCCAGTGTCACGGCCGGGTTCATCGCGCTGTTCGCCCATCGCGCGTCGTACGGGATCTCGTTGCTGGTGACCGTGCTGCTGATGCGCAACCACTTCGCCGCCGGGATGCCGGGACTCGGCCGGATGGCGGCGTTCGCCGGCGCGGGGATCCTGGTCGCCGGACTGCTGACCGCCCGGCTGATCCGGCTGTTCGGCAGGCTCCGCGTCGTGCTGGGCGCGCTGGTGCTGGCGGCGGTCGCGCAATCCGCGCTCGGGCTGCCGATGCTGGTCCCGACGGCGTTGCTCGCGGCGTTCCTGGTGACCGGAGCCGGTCAGGTACTGAAGCTCTGTGTCGATTCGTCGGTCCAGCTCGACGTCGCCGACGAGGCACGCGGACGGGTCTTCGCGCTCTACGACACGCTGTTCAACATCACCCAGGTCGCCGCCGTTTCGCTGGCCGCGACGGTGATCCCGGACGACGGCGTTTCGCCGGGACTGCTGATCGCGGCCACCGTCCTCTACCTGGTGGGAGCCGCCGGTCACCTGCTCGCGGTGCGAAAACGGAGAACGAATGATACGGCGCCTCCGTTGGCATTAGGGTGACGCCTACCGACAC
The DNA here is from genome assembly GCF_042723255.1 of Amycolatopsis thailandensis. Lineage (NCBI taxonomy): Bacteria > Bacillati > Actinomycetota > Actinomycetes > Pseudonocardiales > Pseudonocardiaceae > Amycolatopsis > Amycolatopsis thailandensis. Next base: position 120,296 of record NZ_JBHXJK010000001.1, on the reverse strand, counting down.
CGGGTGGCGTATGCCCGGGATCCAGCACTCGCGGGGGCTCAAGTGACGACGGCCGGCGACGACAGCGCACGCCTCGAAGCGCGCAATGCCGCCATGAAGGACCAGGTCGACACGCTGCTCGAGCAGTTCGAGCGTCAGACGGCCCAGCTCCGGGAGGCGCAGGACGCGGCTTCGCAGACGTCGGCGACGGTGGTCTCGCAGGACGGTCTCGTCCGCGCCACCATCGACGCGACAGGCACGCTCGCGAAACTGGAGATCCAGCCGAACGCCTTCGAGCGCACCAATCCCGCGCAGCTGGCCAACACCGTGCTGACCCTGGTGCGCCAGGGATCGTTGCAGGTCAAGCAGCAGGTCGCCGATCTGATGGCCCCGATCACCGAGGGCCTGCCGGACCTCTCGGATCTGATCGAAGGCGCCCCTTCGCTGCAAGGGTTGATGCCGTCGATCCCGGACTTCCTCGCGGAGGAGGAAGAAGAGGCACCGGCGAAGTCCGACGAAGACTTCGACGCCCCGCTGATGCTCAAGGACGACGCCCCGCCGCCTCCTCCGCCGTCGGCCCCGCCCGCGCCGAAACCGATTCCCAAACGGGTGCGTCAGACGCGGGACGATGACGAGGAAGAGCCGCCTTCGAGCTGGCTGACCAGGGGAGTCTGATGCCGAACGGTGGGGGCGGAGGCGGATTCACCGCCGATCCGGACGCGGTGAAGACGGCGGCGGCCAAACTGGGGCTCGCGGCGGATCAGCTGGACGACGCGGGCAAGGAACTGATGGCCGCGATCAACTCGCTCGGCCAGTGCTGGGGCGCCGACGACGCCGGCAAGGAGTTCGCGAAGGACTACGAGCCGGGCGCGAAGGGTTCGTCGGAAGGCTTCGCGAACATCGTCGAGGCGCTGCGCGGCATGCAGCACAACGTCGAACGGTCGACGACCGCGTTCACGAACGCCGAGGAAGAGATCAAGACGACGTTGGACAAGAAGGTCTGACGCCGTGGGTATGGAGATGCCCGACGCGGTCAAGTGGCTCTTGCCGATCGTCGTAGGGGAAAGCTGGCCGGAAGGCGACGAGGACAAGCTCCGCGACCTGCGCGACGCCTGGCACAACGCTTCCAAGGCCATCCAGCCGATCGCCGACACCGCGACCAAGGGCGCCACGGAGGTCCTCGGCGGCTGGAGCGGTCAGGGCGCGGAGAAGTTCGCCGAGGCCTGGAAGAAGTTCGTCGAAGGCGACGAGGCGTACTTCAAGTCGCTCGCCGATTCGTCGAAGGCGCTCGGTGACTCGTGCAACGCGACCGCGCTGGACGTCGAATACACGAAGTACATGATCATCATCTCGCTGGTGATCCTGGCCGCGCAGATCGTCGCGATGATCGCGGCCGCCGCGGTGACGTTCGGTGGTTCGACGGCGGGCATCGCGCCGGCGCAGATCGCCACCCGCATGACCGTCCAGATGATCTTCCGCCAGCTGATGCAGAAGCTCGCGCAGGAAGGCTTCAAGAAGGTCGCGAAGGAACTCCTCGAGAAACTTCTCAAGGAGGGCCTGAAGAAGATCGGCAAGGAAGTCCTCCAGAACACGGCAATGAACCTCGCCATGGACGCGGGCATCCAGGGCCTCCAGATGGCCAAGGGCGACCGCGACAGCTGGGACTTCAGCAAGACCAAGGATTCCGCGATCAGCGGCGCCGTCGACGGGGTGGTCGGCGCGGGCAGCAGCAGCATCGGCAAGGGCGCCACCAAGGGACTTTCCGACAGCGTGGGCGGCCAGATCGTCGACAGCGCCGCGCGGGGTGCCGTGCGCGGCGCGGCCGAAGGTGTCGCCAGCACGGTCGGACAGGCCGCCGTCACCGGTGACCTGGACAAGCTTTCGGCCAAGGACGTCCTGATGGGCGCTTCCGGCGGGGCCGTGGGCGGCGGCGTCGACGGGGCGAAGAGCCAGATCGGCGACATTCGCACCGCGAACACGCCGAGCGCCACTCCGGACGCCGATGGCCCCTCGACACCGGATGTGGATTCCGGGGATTCCGGGACGCCTTCGCGTTCTTCGAGCTCGCCGGACTCTTCGAGCTCTTCTCCGGACTCCGGCTCTTCTTCCAGCCGCAATTCGTCCTCTGATGGCGATTCGGGGCGCAGTTCGTCCTCTGATGGCGATTCTCCGGCGCGGAGTTCGTCCGGGCAGCCTGATTCGCAGGCGCAGTCGCAAGGACAGTCGCGTTCGGACGGCGGGAACCAGGCTCCGCAGCAGGCTTCTCAGCAGCGGGCGGCGGACAGCGATCGGGTCAGCCAGTCGTCGGCGCAGGCTCCGGAACGTCCGGCGGACGCCCCGGCGAACACCGGCGACGGTCAACGCGCGCCGCAGACCCACCAGAACGCTCCGGCGGCGGCCGCGGACAACGGCGCCGGGTCCGGTCAGCAACAGCAAGCCGCGGGGGCGAACCAGCAGCAGGCACCCGCGGCGAGCCCAGCCCAGTCACCGGCGGCAACACCCGCGGCGGCGCAGGCAGCCACGGCGAGCCCAGCCCAGTCATCGGCGGCGAGTCCGTCACCGGGGCCTTCGTCGGGTCCGGCTTCCGGTCCGTCACAGGGACCTTCGCCCAGTCCGGCCTCCGGCCCGTCACAGGCCGGCGGGATGCCGCCCGCCGCTTCCTCCGGCGCTCCTTCCCCGACCGGTGGCGCTCCCGCGTCTTCGGGTTCGGGCGGGTCGTCTTCCGGTGGATACGGGATGGCGTCGAACTCGGGTCCGAGCACGTCCGGACCGTCGGGCGGCTATGGCATGGCGCCCGGCGGCAATCCGCCGGGCAACGGCCCCGCTCCCGGTGGTTTTCCCCCTCCCGGGCACGATCCGGCACGGCCCGTGCGGCCGAACGACAGCGTCCAGGCCGCCGGTCTGTCCGGAAACGGCGGGCCGCCGCAGCCGCGCTTCGACCAGCAGCCCGGTCCGATGCCCTTCCAGGGTCAGCCCATGCAGCAGGGCCCGCAGGGTGGTTTCGCACCTCCTCCTCCGCCGCCTCCCGGTGGTGGTGGACCGATGCCGCCTCGGGGACCGCAGGGTCAGCCGGGTCCGATGGGCCCGCGGCCCACCGGACCGCAGCCGCCCCCTCCCCAGCACCCCGGTCAGGGCGGATACCCGCAGGACCGCGGGCCGCGCCAGCGTCCCCAGCAACCGCCGCAGGGTCCGCCGCCTCAGCAAGGTCCGCCGCGGCCGCCCCAGGGTTACCAGGGGAGGCCGGGGCAGGGTCCCGGTCCGAACGGCGGTGTCCCGCCGCGCCCGATGACCCCACCGCCGCCCGGGCAGCACCCCGGCCAGCGCGGTCCGGCGGGCTATCCGCCGCCTCCGCCGCGGCCCCAGCAGCCGGGTCCCGGCCCGTTCCCTGGCAACCGTGGCCCCGTGCCGCCGCCTCCGCCCGGACACCATCCGGGTCAGGGGAGTCAGCCAGGGCGCCCGGGGCCTGGCCGTCCGATGCCGCCCGGCGACGGGCCGCCGCGGTTCGGTGGCCAGCAGCCGCCACGTCCGCCGCAGGTCCCGGCGCCGCGTCCCGGCCAGGACGGGCACGCGGGTCCGCCGGACCGCACGCCCCAGGACCGGACGCAGCAACCGCCGCGGCAGCCTGCCCCGGTGCGGCCGACGGAGCCCGTGCCTCAGCAGGCACCCCAGGACCACGGCGCGAATCCGCCCAAGGACACCGACCTGCCCAGGGACGTCGAGGCGCCCAAGGACACCGACACTCACCACGACACCGAGGCGCCCCAGGACGTCACGCCGGACGACAAGACCACCGACGACATCGGTTCGACGGTCGACGAGCCGTACCTGACGGATCCGGGCTTCCACACGGACGACCCGGCGGCCTACCGCGCGCTCGCCGAAACACAGATCGACAAACGTGGTTTCGACGCCGACACCGGGGAAGCCCGGAGCGAACAGGTCCGTCGCGAAGGCCTCGCCAAGCGCGACGCGCATCCGGACCAGCGCGTCAAGGACATGTCGGATCAGGGCGCGTACGCGGTGCACAGCTACACGCGGACCGACATGGCCGAGCGGATCACCCACGCCCAGCGTCACGGTGGCGCGGAGCTGGACGCGCTCCGGCCGCACATCGAAGCGATCACCTCCGGCCTCAACGAGATGCCCACTTACGAAGGCGTCGTCTCGCGGCGGGTGAACTTCAACGGCAACGAAAGCGCGATCCGCGGCTTCCTGGAGGCGCACGGCAAGGGTCAGGTCATCGTCGACCCGCAGATGCTGAGCACGTCGCGGGTCACCGCCGATCATCCGCGCAGCATCTTCCCCGGCGAAGTCGAGATGCGCATCCAGTCGAAGACCGGACGCCACATCGAAGACCTCGCTTCCAAGCCGGAAGAGCGCGAAGTGCTGCTGAAGTCGGCGACGCAGTTGCGCGTCACCGACGTCAAGATCGGCCCGGGACATCCCGAACACCCCGACTACCAGGCGCGGATCAAGGACGGCACGGCCGCGGGCCTGCCGAAGTGGGTCGTCGAATGCGAGGAGGTCGTCGCCGGTGACGACGGCCACCTGAGCCCCGACGAGGTCCACCAGAAGGTCGCCGAGCGGCGCGAATACAACAACGCCGAGCAGGACCGGCTGGACCGGGAAGCGGCCGAAAGCGACGCCCAGCTGCGCCGCGATCACCCGGAACTGTTCCAGAACAAGGGTTTCGCCAGCCTCGACACCAAGATCTCCGACGGCAAGGGCGGCTGGATCGACGCCGCCGACCTCCCGGATCGGGAAGCCCCCACGCCGCCGAGGCAACACGTTCCCGACGGCGGCTGGTCCGAGCTGGCGAAGCCCCTGGAAGAGGGCGGGACGCCGGTCATCCACGCGGGTTCGACCGAGACCCCGCACCAGCAGGTCCGGCTGGTCATGGACGAACTCCCGGCGATCGGCGAGGCCAACACCCGCAACTACTACGCGCCCGAGTCGTGGAAGGACGGCTATCAGACCAACTCGGCCGAGGCGCTGGTCGCGTTCGAGAACCGGATGGACGGTGGCGACGCCGTCGCCGGGCCGTCGACCGGTGGCTCGCCGTTGCAGCACGTCAGCGACCGGCTGGGCGGACAGTGGTCGGATCGGAACGGCTTCGGCGACGTCGCCCGTGAGCTGGGCGAACGCCCGGTCGGCGCGCGGACCGCGGTGGCGTTCGAGCATCACGCCGCCGCCGATCCGAACGCGCCGGAAGGCTCGCCGCGGTCCAAGGACCGGATCGAGACCCGGATCGTCGCCGCGGTGAACACGCCGCACGGCGTGGTCTTCGCCGACCCGATGACCGGGCGGCTCGCGACGCTGCCCGACAACCCGACGTCGATCAAGGCGATGCCGATGGGCGGCGGCGACGCACCGCACACCCACACCGAAACACAGACGGGAACCCACACCGAGACGCGGCCGGAGACCCGTGCGGAGGCGCCGCCCCAGTCGACGGCCGACCGGCTTCGCGGCGACGACGAACCGCCACCGGTGGACCGGCCCGGCGAGCACGAGGCGCCCAAGACCGAACTCGACATCAGCGAGCGGCTCAAGGGCACCGAAGAGGCTCCCGCGCGGCACGACGAGAGCTACGTCGACGACGGGGACTTCCGCGGTTCGCCCGAGGATCACAAGAGCCTTCGTGACCGCTACGACAGCGCGGACCTCGCCGAGCAAGCCCGTGAAAAGGCGGTCCGGCGCCTTGAAGCAAGCCCGCTGAAGGACCGCGTCTCGCCCGAAGCGGCGGAGGCGATCTACTCGTACTCGCGTGAACACGCCTACGCGATCAACGAGGCGAACCGCCTCGGCGAGTCGCACCCCGGCTTCGAGAACGCCCAGCGCAGCACCCGGGCGATCGTCGGCGCGCTGAACGAGCTGCCGGACTTCCACGGCGAGTCCATCCGCGGCATCGACACCAAGGGCGACATGCGCGCCGCCGCGATCATGGCGGCGCATTACGAGCCCGGCCAGACCGTCCCCGAACCGACGATGACCAGCTCCACCATCAAGACGTCGCCGGACACGAAGTCGAAGTTCGGCGAGGACGTCGAGATCCACATCGTCTCGAAGACGGGCAAGGACGTTTCGTCGCTCGCCGAGAATCCGGGCGAGAACGAGTCCATCAACAAGCCGAAGACCCAGCTTTACGTCCACAGCAAGGAGTTCAAGACTCCGCCGCTGGTCGACCGGCCGAAGTGGGTCATCCACGCCGAAGAGGTCACTCCCGGCGACCCGCGCTACCTCGACCCCGAGACCGCCAAGCAGAAGATGGACGAGCGGCGGGCCCGGCACGCGGCGGAGGCGCCCGAGCTCGCCCGCCTCGCCCAGGAACGGTCGATGGCGCGCCTCGGCGGCTTCGACGAGCCGCAGACCCCGCCCATCACCGCGGAGAACCCGGCCGACCACGGGGTCGCGGACGCCGACAAGGGCCCCGAGTACGGCGAGCAGCCCGCTCAGGACCACAACGCCACCGACGACACGGCGGAGTTGCCGATCCCGGAGCGGGACTACTCGTCGATGGCGGTCGCGACGAACCCGCCGAGCGAACCGGCCATCCACGCCGGTTCGGCGAGCCCCGAGCAGCAGGCCGCGTACGTCGCCGACAGGCACCCGCGGCTCGGCGAGGTCAACCCGCATTTCAACGATCCCGACGCGCTCGCCAACGGCTACCGGTCCAACTGCACCCGCACCCCGGGCGCCTACATGGACCGGATGAACGGCATCGATTCGACGGCCGACCCGCTGCACCTGCACGAGATGGACAGCCGGGGCACGCTGGAGCACGTCGAGGAACGATTCGGCGGGCAGTTCTCCGACCGCGCCGACTACGACACCGTCATCCGCGAGATGCGGGACATGCCGGCCGATCACCACGCGGTCGTGGCGGTGAAGTACCTCGACGAGAACGGCGTCGAGCGCGGCCACGTCGCCATGGTCGCGAACACGCGGGACGGCGTCGCGTTCATCGACCCGCAGTCGGGCGCGCTGATGAACCTGCCGCATCCGCCGCTGGGCGTGAAGCTCATGCACGTCGGCGTGCCGGAAGGCCCCAGTGCCCAGCACACCGACGGGCACACGACGCGGACGGAAGCGGCCGCGACGAGGCCCGTCGACCCGCGGATCGCGTTCGCGCGGCCGGATCAGCCGGTGGACCCGCGCATCGCGTTCGCCAGGGAAGACACCCCCGACGTGCAGCCGTCGCGGATCGGCCCGGACGGCCGTCCGATCGTGACGCCGCCGCACGACGCGGGCTACGGCATGGCGCACGACGAGCCGCCTCAGGGGAACAGGGCCGAGGGCGAACGGTTCCTGAACGACCCCGAGGTCGCGGCCGCGGTGGACGGACTGGACCCGGACAAGAAACGGGCCGTTCACGAGGACGAGAACGGGGTCAAGCACGACGTCGGGCCGATGCGGGACTTCATCCGCGAGCACCTGCCGTCGCAACCGGAACTCGTCCGGCTGATGGAGCACCCGGACAACGCGTACCTGCGGGCCTCACTGCTGAACAACCCGATGACCATCGGCAGCCTGCTGCTGCACCCGGAGGCCATCCCGCTCCTCGAAGACGCTCTACGCGACGTCGAGGACCGCGGCCACCAGCTGATCGACGACGTCCACCAGGCAGGACCCGGCGACACTCCGCTGACGCAGGAGCAGCGGGACCTCGCGAACGAGGCCGCGGACATCGCCGCCGATGTGGGACCGCGCGATCAGTTCCACGCCGGATTCGATCGCGCGGACACCGGCGATCCCGTGAAGATCCAGGAGTTCCTGGACGCCGAACGGCAGGCGTGGCCGCAGAACCAGGGCGACCTCAACCGGATCGCCGAACGGATCGCGGCGGAGAACAACGGGGAATCGTCCGGCCGCCCCGGCCCGAAGGACGACGACCGCGCCCTGGCGAAGATCGCCGGCTACGACGGCGACGCGTCGAAACTCACCGACCTGGTGGGAGCGAAGATCCAGTTCGACACGCTGGCCGACGTCTACAACGCGCTGAACGCGGTGATGGCCGATCCGGATCTCAGGATCGTCAGCTTCGACGACCGGTTCGCGAATCCGCAGGACAGCGGGTACCGCGATCTCCAGATGAACGTCCGGCTGCCGAACGGGCACGTCGCCGAACTGCGGCTGCACCTGAGGCACATCGACACCGTCTCGGCCTACGAACACGCCTTGTACGAGGTCCGCCGCGACTTCCCGACCTACAACCGGACACTGGACGGGGACAACAAGAAGAAGTTGTCCCCGGAACAGGCACTGCTGGAAGCCGCCTTGATGGACCGGGTCCGGGAGAAGTTCATGGCCGGTCTCCGCAAGGGCCTGCCGCCTGAGGAGAACACGTGATCCAGACACCGTCCTTCTACACCTACTTCGGGAAGACCTACCGGGTCGAGTCGACGCCCGACGGGGGCCTGACCGGTTTCCTCCTCAACCCGCGCACCGGGGAGTTCGACGAAAAGCCGGAGCACGTGCGCGAGGTCATGTGGGCGATGGCGAGTTCGGACATCAGCAAGGTGCCCGAGGAGAAGTTCGTCCAGGAGACCGAGCGCGCCCGCGAGTACTCGCTCAAGGGCGCCGGGCCGATCTTCGCCCTCTACGAGACCATCGACGGTCTGTACGAGCAGGCCAAGCGCGAGAACCGCCGGATACAGCCGCAGGAATCGGCCTTGATCCGGTCGCTGCGCGAACGCACCTTCAAGATGTGGGAGGACGAGCTGGCCCGCCGCGCCGCCGGTGAACCGCCGTCGTTCCGGGCGGAGCCGCGCTTCCCCGAATACGAACCACCGGAGGAAGGGGCCTCGGAATGAGCCTGCTCAGCCGGCCGGACCGGGCGCGATGATTCACGTGGAACAACTCACTTCCGAACAACAGCGCGGGCTGCTGGTCCGGATCGGCAGGCTCATCCTGGCGGGGATCACCGACCCCGCCCACGCCGCGGCCGCCGATTTCCGGCAGGCCGGGGGGCACTCCGAACTCGAAGGCCACAACGTCACGCCCGCCGCCGAGCTGAACGAGCTCTTCGGCAAGCTGCGCACCGGCATGTACGCCATCGGCCGGGGCACCTGGTTGCAGTCGCGGTTCACGCTCAAACCCGACGGCACCTTCGACTTCGACTTCACCCTCGACGACGAGCCCGCGTGGACCGAGGCACCGGCTGCTTCGGCGTACCCGGACGAGCTGGCCGCGTTCCCGCGCGAGGACGAGCACATCCCGGACTGGTGGCGGCTGCGCGCGCAGCTGCCGTTGCGGGTCGGGTTCCGGCACGCCCGGATCGTCGACGCCTACACCGAGGGTGAGCCTCCGGTGGTGGACAGACCGGAGCTCGACGAGTCCGAAGCGCCGCTGGTCGCGCAGTACCTGGAGCGCGAACCGGCGATCCTGTCCGGCAGCGGTCTCGGCAAGGACATCTTCGAGCCCGACGCCGCCGGAGACGTCCCGGAGAGTTACCACACCGACGGCACCTGGATCTGGCACGCGTCCGTCCCGCACTACCTGCGGAAGTACGGCATCCCGCCGGAGCCGGAGCTCGTCGAGCACATCCGGGGCCAGCGGTTCCAGCCGCCGTACGTCGAGCATCTCGTGCGGCGGACCGCGGAGGCGGATCTGCTCGGCAAGCCGAGACCGAAACCGGGCCGCTCCGACGTCAAGAAGACCGAAGGTGACATCGCCGCGGAGCTGGAGACGTCGCCGAACCCGTCGTTGACCGACGAAGAACTCCTGGTCGTATTGGTCAGCAGGCTCGGCGAGCACGCCGTCTGGCCGGAGGCGTATCGCATCGGGGACCGCGCGGACGGCGCCTGGTGCCTCAACTTCACCGAGAAGGGCTGGGAGGTCGCGGCCTACGCCAAGAGCTCCCCGGTGTCGCCGAAGTACTTCGAGAAGCTCGAAGACGCGGCTCATCAGCTCCTCGGCGCGGTCCTGCTGCATCCGGCGCGGATGACCGCCGGACACGAGACACCGCTGGAGACCGCGAAGGAACTCGCCGACTGGCCGGTGCGCGCCGCCCCGGGTGAGCCTCCCCTCACCTTGCTCCGCAACAAGCGCGTCAGCCGGATGGTCGCCGGTACGGTCGTACTGCGGTTCGGCGAGGAAACCGGCAATCTGGTTCACCACGGAGGGGTACGGTTCGCCACGACGTCCCTGCCGCTGGAACGGGAGCGTGTCGGTGGGACCTACCGGCTGCGACGCCCGCTCCACGTGATCATCGGTGTCACCGTCCCTTGGGCGAACATGCCCGGCGGGGCGGTGGCCTACGTGCTCCCGAGGACCATCGCCGAGCACGTGTCCGACGGCAGCCTGGAGAGGATCGAGTAGGTGGAATCGGCGGAAGCGGTAGCCAAGGTCGAAGAGTGGCTGCGCGCGGTCCACGGTCCGGACGTGTCCGAACCGGGCGGCGCCGGCCTGCGCGTGAACCACGAAAAGGTCCTGCGAATCCCCGAGGGCTGGTCGGTCCCCTACAACACGATCGCCTTCCTCGACGAGGGTCATGCCGAGAAGGAGATCTTCCCGCCGCCGTCGGTGACCGTCCGCGAACCGGACGGCGAACTGCGCCAGGCGCATCCGCAGCCCGGCGGGCTCAGCGTCCCGGTCGCGTTCCCCGGCCAGGAGGCGTGGCGCGAGGTCGTCGATCCCGAATACGCGAAGGCCGGGCTCGGTGACCTCGGGGTCCCGCCGCCGGTCGTCGCGGGCTGGGTCAAGGTCAACGCGGAAGGCGTGCAGACCGGGGAAGAGCGCGAGAACCCCGAGTACCGGGCCGGCCCCGTCCGCCGGGGCTACCCGAAGCCGGAGAACAAGCTCGAAACGCTGCTGTCGTTCGCCAGCGTCGGCTGGCTGACCAGGGAACAGCTGCTCATCGGGCTGCTGCGCTGCGAGGTCTACGTCCCGCTGGACCTGGCGTCGGGCAAGACCGAGCGGTTCTACTTCAACGAGGAACGCGCCGAGCTGAGGGTGTTCAGCTCGACCAGGAACCTCCCGTCCCGCGAGCACGGGTACTGGAAGGTCGACATCGCGACCCTGGCCGGGTACGAGAGCCCGCCGAACCTCGTGATCAACGGCGGGCCCGCGACGTTCGAGGACGTCAGCGGCGCCGAACTCGCCGAGACCGCCCAGCGGTTCCCGCGCCGGGACGCGTCCGTCGACGTCAACGAACGCTGCCCGGAAGCGGACCCGGAGCTGGAGACCCTCGCCGCCGACACCGCCGCGAAGATGGGCCTGCCCGAGCCGGTGAAAGCCCCGCTCGCCGCCGCCGAACGGGCTCGCCGTCGCGGCTTCGAACTGACCGTCGAGGAATGCCAGAAGACCGTCCTCGGCCAGTCGTGGCTGGCGCGGCTCAGGCGGCCGGAGCCGCCGCGCGGCCGTCCGAACGACCTGCGGGCGAACGGGCTGGCGCCGGGCTACGACAACGAGGGTCAGATCGAGCCGCGCCTGGACACCTTCGGCAAGTACTTCGACCGAGACCGCTCCAGCTCGCGTTATGGCTGGCAGCGCGTCACGGGCGCCTTCGTGGGCTTCGCGCTCGGCGAGGCTCTCGGAGCGGCCGTCGACCGGATGCGGCTCGGCGAGATCCACGACACCTACGGCCCGGACGGGGTCACCGACCTGCCGGTCGCGTTCGACCTGCCCGGCCGGGTCGGGCCGCTCACCCAGCGGCTGCTGTTCTACACCGAGGCCGTGATCCGCAGCCCGCATCGCGAGCAGCCGGAGAACCGCGACGCCGAACAGGCGCTCGGGACCGTCGCGCGCAACTCGCTGATGCGCTGGCTGCACACCCAGGGCGCGCCGCTGGACAACGCCGACGGCTGGCTGGTGAAGGTGCCGGAGCTCCGCGTCCGCCGCACTCCCGACGACGCCGAGCTCAACGCCTACCACGCGCTGGCGACGGTCTCGCCGACCGCGATGCCGATGAGCGGACCGGACGCGCTGGTCGCGGCGCTGCCGGCGGCGATGACCGCGGCGGGCCCGGGGAGCGCGATGAGCGGCGGCGTCCGCCAGGCGGTGCGCGACCTCGTCTCGGTCACCCACCCCGGCGAGATCGACGTCGAGGCGGCGACCTATCTGACCTGGCTGTTCGAGCCCGCGCTGACGTCGGAGGCGTTCAGCTACCCGGTCTGGAACATCTCCCGGGAGATCTTCAGCGACCAGAACCCGCACCAGCGGGGGCCGGTCTGGGCGGATCTCAAGGCGATGGTCGCGGAATCGGTGCCGTTCTTCGGCAAGCACGGCCTGCCGGATCTGCGTGTCCCGGAGCTGATCGGCGACGGCAAGGGCACGCTTTCGGTGCTGGGCCGCGCGTTCGCGGCGCTGTCCGGATTCGAGAACTACCCGGAGCAGGCGCTGCTGCGGGCGGTCAACCACTCGGGCCGCAGCGCGATCACCGGTGCCATCGCCGGTGCCCTGCTCGGCGCCCGCACCGGCATTCCCGGTCTGCCGCAGAAGTGGGTCGATCAGCTGGAGCTGCGCTACCTGGTGGAGAACATCGCCACGGACGCGTTCTGGCACTTCGACCGCCACTCGGCACTGCACGAGGTCGACGGCTGGGACCGGCGGTATCCGCGCTGGTGACTGGAATGGGGACGATGAACGAAGAGGAAGCCGTCAGCCGCGTCGAAGAGTGGCTGACGGACAGGGGCGGGGAGGGGACCGGCGCGCTGCGGGTCCGCCGCGAGTACGTCGTGCGCGCGACCGACGGCTGGAACGTCACCTACAACACCGTCGGCTGGCTCGACGGGACCGATCCCGGCGCGGGCCTGTTCCCCAGCCCGGTCGCGTTCGTCCCGGACGACGGCGGCGAGATCCGGCTCGACCTGGAGCTGATGGCGGTTTCGGCGGCCGGCGACGACAGCGACGCGTTCACCCGCTGGGCGGAAGTCGTCGACCCCGAGTTCGACCCTTCCGTGGCCCCCGGGATGCCCGTGCCGAAGGCGGCGATCGCGCGCTGGGAGCAGTACACGCTCTACGGCGAGCCGACCGGCGCGGTCCGCGCGAACCCGGATCACCGGCCGGGGCCGCGGTTCTCCGGCCGCCCGGCGCCGGAAAGCGAGGTCGAGACACTGCTCGGCTACCTCCGCGTCGAGTGGATCACGCCGGAGGAGTTCGTCCACTGGATGCTGGACCTGGATGTCCTGGCCCCGGCGAAGGACGGCCACCTGCAGGTCCGCGACTTCGGTGACGCCGGCCTGCGGTTCGTCGTCTACACCTCCGAGGCGCAGGTCCCGTCCGAGTACACGGTGTGGCAGCGAATCCAGCCCCGGGTGCTGCTGCGGCGGGCCAAGGACACCCCCGGTGTCGGCCTGCTGGTCAACCCGGGACGTCCGGAGACCTTCAACGTCTACCCGGAGACGCTGCGGCAGGTCGCCGACCTCGACCTTCCCGCGGGAACCGAACGCCCGGAGTCCGTCGGTCGTCCCGCGTACTTCACCGGTGAGTACGACGGCGCCGCCGTCGCGAACCTGCGAAGCCTGGTCGACCAGGCCAGGGACAACGGCTACCCCCTGAGCTCCGACGAACTCGCCCGCTACACGCGGGCCGCGACGCTGTCGTTCGAGCGCTCGCGGGCGAAGTACGACGGCCGCCCGCTGCCGGAACTGCCCGAAGACCTCTTCGCCGCCGGACTCGTGACGCACTTCTACGACGACGGCGAGCCGCGTCCGACCGCCTGGACGTTCGGGAAGTTCTACGACCCGACGATCCCCGTCGGCAGCTTCGCGTACCCGCGGCTTCTCGGCGCGTACATCGGCTTCGCGCTCGGGGACGCGCTCGGCTCGGGCGCGGATCCCGCCGACGGCCTGCCGCTGGGCGGGCTGACCCGGCAGCTGCTGTTCCACACCGAATCGGTGATCCGCGGCCTGGACGCGACTCCGGACAAACCCGAGATCCCCGCGTCGCTCCCCGCGGGCGGACGGCCGGACGGCTGGGTCGCCAAAGCCACCGCGTCCGCCGGACCGCCTCCCGCCGAGTTCTCGGCCATGTTCGCGACGGCGCTCGCCGCGACGGTGACCGGCGGGACGCAGGGTCCCGCCGACAGCGCCTTCTACGCGATGAAGGTCGTCCGTGAACTGGTCGGTTCCGCGGCAGGCCACGAGGTCGTCCACGGCGCCGAACTGCTGGTGAACGTGTTCCGCGCGCAGCTGGCGGCCCGGAACGGCGAACCCGCGGTGGCGAACTTCCTCGAAGGCTTCGACGGGTACAGCGGCGAGGTCGGCGACTTGGTCGAGACCGTGCTCGGTCTCCGGAACGACATCGACGGCGAAGACGTCGAACAGTTCGACAGCATCGGGGACGGCCGCACGCCGCTTTCGGTGCTCGGCAGGGCGGTGTTCGCCGCCGCCAAACGGGGCCACGACCCCGAGGCGGCGCTGACACTGGCCGCCCGCGGCGGCTCGGTGACCGCGGCGCTGACCGGGGCGATGGTCGGCGCCAGGGTCACCGTGCCCGGCCTGCCGGAGTCCTGGCTCGCGGCGTACGCCGACCTCGGCGTCGTCGACGCCATGGCGGGCGACGCCTATTACTACTTCAACCGGTTCGGTCTGCCCCGCGAACCCGAGGAGCGGCGGCGCTGGGACGCGAAACGGTACCCACGAGGAGAACAGTAGAGAAATGCGCGAGTGGCTTCAGGGACCGGCGACCAGGTCGCGGCTGCGCGGCAGCCTGTACGCCGGGGCGATCGGCGACGCGCTCGGCGCGAAGACCGAATTCGACTCGATCGACCGCATCCGGGAGATCGCCGGGCCCGCCGGGATCACCGACCTCATCCCCGCGTACGGCGGGGTCGGGCGGATCACCGACGACACCCAGATGACGCTGTTCACCCTGGAAGGCCTGATCAGAGCCCATGCCGCCGCCCGGCGGGAGCAAGGGACCTTTGCTATCGCCGTCGAGCAGTCGCTGCAGCTGGCCTACCAGCGCTGGCTGCACACCCAGGGCGTCTCGTGGGAGCGGGCGCGCGGCCCGGAGAACACGAGCACGGACCCGGACGGCTGGCTGATCACGAACCGCGAGCTGTTCAGCCGTCGCGCGCCCGGCCTCACCTGCTTCAGCGAGCTGGAGGCGTACGGCAAGACCGGCGTGCGCGCGGGCATGGACAAGCCGGTGAACAACTCGAAGGGCTGCGGCGGCGTCATGCGCGCGGCGCCGGTCGCGCTGTGGTCGGACGATCTCGCCGAGGTGTTCCGGCTCGGCGCCGAGAGCGCGGCGCTGACGCACGGTCACCCGAGCGGGTATCTCTCGTCGGGTGCTTTCGCGGTGATCGTGCACGAGCTGCTGACCGGGAAACCGCTGCTCGACGCGGTCGCGATCGCCCGTGCCGAACTGGAGAAGTACCCGGGGCACGAGGAGCAGAGCGTCGCGCTGGACCAGGCGCTCGCGCTGGCCCGCGAAGGGGCTCCGACGCCGGAGAAGCTCGAAACGCTCGGCCAGGGGAACGTCGGCGAAACCGCGCTCTCCATGTCGGTCTACGTCGCACTGGCCACCGCGGACCCGAACGTCGCGCTGCTCGCGTCGGTGAACCACAGCGGTGACAGCGACTCGACCGGATCGGTCTGCGGGAACCTCGTGGGCGCCATGTACGGCGAGGAAGAGCTCGACACGGACTGGCTCGTGAAGCTGGAATTGACCGAGGTCATCGGAGAGCTGGCGGACGACGCGCTCGCGGAGTTCGGCGGGAACGCCCCGGGTGACGACCGGTGGTACGCCCGCTATCCGGCCCACTAGATTGACCTCCGGTCTGGGGATCTTGGGGAGGGGACACAAAGTGCGTTACCGGGTTCAAGCGGCGGAGCGGCCGGATGGCCTGTACGCCGTCTGGGGGGACACCGTCTTCGCGGCCCAGCGGTCGACCGAGGACGGCACGTTGCTGCTCATCGCGCCGCCGGGGGAAGCGGCGCCCGAGGGCTTCGACCGCGACTGGAACGGGCGGCCCGCCCGCGTCGTGCTGAACGGCGAGGTCGGCGTGACCTTCAGCCTCCAGTCGTACGGCCGGTTCGACGACGAGCACTTCCAGATCGCGCCGCACACCGGCGGCGGCGACCTGACCTTGCGCTGGGCGGGCGAGGACGCGGCCCGCGCGGCCGAACTGGGGCTCACAGACTTCTCGACAACGGCCGCGCCCTCGCGGCTGACGGCGTTGTGGCAGACCAGGCACGACTTCGTCGAGTCGCCGGAAGCCCGCCCCGAGATCGGCACGGGCGACCAGCCGCCGCTGCTGCGCGCCATCGGGCGGACGCTGCTGCGGGTGCTGCCGCCCGGCTGGCAGCGGGTGGGCGCCCAGTTCCGGCAGGTCGGCGACTACTCCGAGCTGGAGGTCCGCTCGGTCGGCGACGAGGGCAACGGCCCGGTGTCGGTGTCCCTCGCGGCCCCGCCGGAGCTCGGCTCGCTGTTCGCTCGGCTGCGCGCGGCGATGCACCAGCCCGAGACCGGCACCTGGTTCCAGGGCACCTTCACGCTGGACTCGGAGTCGCACTTCGACTTCGACTTCGACGCCGAACAGGAACCGACCTGGCGGCTCGCGCCGAACGAGGGCGGGAAGCCGTCGCCGCGCGCGTACGCGACCGAACTCGCGATCTTCCCGCGCGACAAGCAGCACGTCCCGGCCTGGCTCTCGGCCAAAGCCGGTCTCCCGCTGGACGTCGCGTTCCGGCACGCGAAGGTCGCCGACGCGCACAACGAGGGCGAACGCCCGGTCGTCAACCGGCCGCCGGTGCCGCCGGACATGATGCGCGGCGTGCTGGACTACCTCTTCCGCTCGCCGGTGGCGGTGTCCCGGCCGGGTCCGCAGCCCGACATCTTCACCCCGAACGGCCCGCCGGACGTGCCGAACGCCTTCCACACCGACGGCGTCTGGATCTGGCCCGCGGCCGTCCCGCACTACCTGCGGAAATACGGGGTGCCGCCGGAGCCGGAGCTGGTCGAGCACATCCGGGCCGCCGGGTTCCGGCCGCCGCTGGTCGGCGAGCTGGTGCGGGCGACAGCCGAGGCGGAGATCGTCGGCAAGCCGCGGCCGCCGCAGACCGCCGCGGACCTGCCGGACGAGAGCGTCCGCACCCGCGTCGAACGCGACGGCGAACCGGTCCGCGACATCCGGGCCGCCGAGGTGCTGGAAGTCCTGTACCAGCGCCTCGCCGAGCACGGCGTCGCGCCGACGTCCTACCGGATCGGCGCGAACGCGGTGCCGGAGCCGGGCCTCTGGACCCTGCGCCGCGCCGAGAACGGCTGGGAGGTCTCGCGGCCGCCTTCGGACGAGCCGGTGGCGTTCGCCAAACTCGAAGAGGCGGCGCGGTTCTTCCTCGGCACCCTGCTGCTGTACCCGGCGCGGGCCGCCGTGGGCGCGAGCGAGGAGGCCGACAACCCGGCCGACTGGCCGATCCTGCCGCTGCGGGGCGAGCCGCCGCTGAACTTCTTCCGCCGCAAGCGGATCATCGTGCTGCCGGCGGGCACCACGGTGCAGCGGTTCGGGAACGAGACCGGCAACCTCGTGCACGCGGAGACGGCTCGGTTCGTCGAGACGTCGCTGGCCGCGGAGCGCGAACGCGAGCGCCGCCTGTACCGCGTCCTGCGGCCGCTGCGCGTGGTCACCGGCATCACCGCGCCGTGGAACGGGACACCGGGCGGTGCCGTGGCTTATGTGCTGCCCCGGCCGCTCGCCCAGCATCTCGAATCCGGCGCGCTGTCCCGCGTCCAGTGAGCCGCATTTAGTCCTCTGGATGCGGTCCTTGCACGCGCAACTACCGCATCCAGAGGACTGAACGCGGGATTCAGGAAGCGGTGATGAGCACCGCGGGAGACCACCAGTAGTCCGCGAGCGGCTCGATCCGGATGCCGGTGAAGCCTGCTTCCTTCAGCTGCGAGGCCCAATCGGTGGCGGGCTGTTCCCAGTTCGTCCGGTCGGCCCCCGGTTTGACCAGGCCCAGCAGGACCGGCAGCAGGAACCCCTGCGCGACCAGCGACGCCTCCTTGCCGTACTCCGAGATCCCGCGTTCGTAGCGCGTGACCAGGGAGAACAGGTACTCGTCGGAGTCTTCGTCGTACTCGGGCACGTCGAACTCGGCGAGCACCAGGCAGGAGGTCCGGGGCCGGAGCGCCCGCAGGACCTCGGTGCGCTCCGCGGTCGGGATCGACTGGAGCGCGAAGGTCGACTGCGTCAGCTGCCACTGTCTGTCGTCTTCGCGGGCGAGGAATTCCTGCGCGGTGTTGTCCCAGGTGTGGAGGCCGTGGGTGCCGTCGAGGTGCTTGCGCGTCTCGGCGAGCAGCGCGCTCGACGGCTCGACGAGGTCGATCCGGCCGGGCTGCCGGTCCGCCTGCTCCAGGGCGGGGACGACGGCGAGCCCGTCGCCGCAGCCGAGGTCGAGCAGGGAACCGACGCTGCCGTAGCGCCGGGCGAGCATGACGCTGAGCTGCCGGTAGAGCTTGACGTTCCCCCCGCCGCGGATGAACGCGGTGAACGCGGCGGGCCGGTCGTAGACGTCTCCGCCCCCGCCTTCGGTCAGGTATCGGTGAAGTTCGATGCCGAGCGTGGATCCGGCACGCCCGGCGAGGTCCGCTGCCTTGGCCTGGTCACCGTCGCGGTACGCGGTGAGCGCTTTGACCAGGACGTCCGTTTTCTTCATGTTCTCCTGTTTACCGTCAGAACGGCACCCAGAGGGTGACTCTGGTGCCATTGCCCGGAGCCGACTCCACCCTGGCGGTCCCGCCGACCTCGTTCAGCCGGGCGGTGATGGACTCGCTGATCCCGAAACCGGCGGGCCGGGAGTCGAGGCTGAACCCGGCGCCGTGATCGCGGGTGATCACCGCGACGCCGCCTTCCTGCTCCTCGACGCGCACGACGACCTTGTCGGTCCCGGCGTGCTTGAGCGTGTTGCGCAGGGACTCGCGGACGGCGTCGCGGATGGCGATCTGCCGGACCTCCGAGAGTGTGTCGTCGTCGAGCTCGGCGATCACGAGCTGGGCGCGCAGCCCGTCGCGCGCCATCTCCGCCGCCAGCGACGCGAGCTTCTCGCCCAGCGGCCGCGACCCGGCCTCCGACCGTTCCGAAGCCTCGTTCTCGATCGTCCGCCGCAGCTCCATCGACTGTGCCCGCGCCAGGCGCTGCACCTCGGCGAGCCGCGCGGCCGGGTCGCCCTTGTTGGCCAGCGCGATCGCTTCCAAGGTCTGCAACACGGAGTCGTGCAGCATCCGGTGCTGGCGGGCGCGTTCGGCGATCCGGCCGTTGCGGATGCCGTACGCGAGCGCGAGCCGTGTGCCGAGCCCGATCAGGACGAGGGCGCCGCTCGCGGTGAAGAGGACGCCGAGCATCGACGGGAAGCCGGCCATCGCGTCGCCGGGCGCGGCGTGACCGGTGCCGAACAGGGACGCGAGCATCCGCACCGGGAAGCTGACGACGGCCAGCGCCGCGGCGGCGGGCATCCCCAGCGCCAGCGCCAGCAACGCGACCTCGCCGAGCAGATGTTTGCCCGGCACCGCCATCGCCTCGGTGAACACCGAAGCCGGCACGAGCGCGCCGACGGCCAGCGGCGCGAGCAGCGTGAACGCTAGATCGATCGCCAGCAACCGGACGGCGTGCTGCGGCCGGAACGGCGCCGAACGCAGCATCCACCGGATCCCGTACAGCGAGAGCGCGACCGAGCCGAGAGCCACCAGCCCGACCGGACCGATCCCGACCATGCCGTGCGTGGAGACGTAGACGCCGAAGGTGCCCGGCACCGCGAAGAGCCGGTAGACCAGGGGGATGAGGGCGACGTAGCGGGCGGCCCTGAGCAGCAGGTTGTCGCGGTAGGCCGTGTCGACGGGGCCGTTCATCTGCTGGATCCGGCGGAGCGCCCGCATCGGCGTCGGATCGCCGACCTCGTCGGACAGCTCGCTCGTCGCGGTGGCCAGCGCGGGCGCGCCACGACGCAGCAGCGTCACCAGAAAACTGGACGGCCGCTTCGCCATGGAATTTCCCCCTGCCCGGAGCACCGGCAGGAGTATCTCCGGTTACGCCGTATGGATCCAGAGACCATCGGGGTTTATCTCAGCTGATGACGCCGGAATCCGTGACGAAACGGGCGAACGCTAGCCGCCGATGCCGTTTTCGGCGGCCCACTTCTTCAACTCGGCCACCGCGTCGTCGTGCTCCAGCGGACCGCGGTCGAGCCGCAGTTCCTTCAGGTGCTTCCACGCCTTGCCGACGTCCGGCCCCGGCTTGAGCCCGAGGATCCGCATGATCTCCTCGCCGTTGAGATCCGGCCGGACCCGGTCGAGGTCCTCCTGCGCCTGGATCGCTTCGATCCGCCGCTCGAGGTCGTCGTAGGTCGCCTGCAACGCGGCCGCCTTCTTGCGGTTGCGCGTGGTGCAGTCGGCGCGCACCAGCTTGTGCAGCCGGGGCAGCAGGTCGCCGGCGTCGGTGACGTAGCGCCGCACCGCCGAGTCCGTCCACTCGCCCTTGCCGTACCCGTGGAACCGCAGGTGCAGGAACACGAGCTGACTGACGTCCTGGACGATCTCCTTCGAGAACTTCAGGGCACGCAAACGCTTGCGGGCCATCTTCGCGCCGACGACCTCGTGGTGGTGGAAGCTCACGCCGCCACCGGGCTGGAACTCGCGCGTCGCGGGCTTGCCGACGTCGTGCAGCAGCGCCGCGAGCCGCAGGATCAGATCCGGCTCCGAGGTCGGTTCGTGCGAGGACTCCAGGTCGATCGCCTGCGCGAGCACGGTCAGCGAGTGCTGGTAGACGTCCTTGTGCTGGTGGTGCTCGTCGATCGCCAGCCGCATGCCGGGCACCTCGGGCAGCACGCGATCGGCGAGCCGGGTGTCGACCAGCAGCTCGATACCGGGCCTCGGGTCGGCCGCCAGCAGCAGCTTCGACAGCTCGGTCTGGACGCGTTCGGCGGTGATCCGGTCGATCTCCTCGGCCATCGACGTCATCGCGTCGATCACCCGCGGCGCCGCGATGAACCCGAGCTGCGCGGAGAACCGCGCGGCCCGCAGCATGCGCAGCGGGTCGTCGGCGAAGGACTCCTGCGGGGTCGCGGGCGTGTCGAGCACCCGGTCCTGCAACGCCTGGAGCCCGTCGTACGGGTCGACGAAGGTCTGGTTCGCCAGGTCGATGGCCATCGCGTTGACCGTGAAGTCGCGGCGAAGCAGATCTCCCTCGATGCTGTCGCCGAAGGTGACCTCGGGATTGCGGCCGACGCGGTCGTAGCTGTCGGCGCGGAACGTGGTGATCTCCAGGGTCATGCCCTGCTTCGTCACGCCGACCGTGCCGAAGGCGATGCCGACGTCCCACACCGCGTCGCCCCAGGCGTTGACGATCTTGAGCACCTGGTCCGGCCGGGCGTCGGTGGTGAAGTCGAGGTCGCTCGACAGCCTGCCGAGCATCATGTCCCGGACGCTGCCGCCGACCAGGTACAGGCGGTACCCCGCCTTCGCGAAGAGCTTCGCGAGCTCGTCCGCCAGCGGGGAGATGCGCATCAGCTCGGTCACGGCGTTCTGCATCGCAGTGCTCTTCCCCGCAATCGCCTGCCCGGCGACCACCTTGTTCACGACAATCCCACCACGATTTGGATGTACTTACTACGGTTCGGCCCAACACGGGCACGGAGAGCCAGCGTACCCGTACCGCCGTTTGCTCTAGCATCGCAGCATGTCTGGATCAGCCGGCCGCTCCGGCGCTTCGAAGCCGGGCCGCCGGCGGAGGCGCAGGCGGGGAAGGCGGCTGACCACGGTCGACGAAACGTCGGCCGGCGGTCTCGTCGTCGACGCCGAGCGGGCGCACGCCGCGCTGATCGGGCGGCTCGACCGGCACGGCAGACTGCTGTGGTCGCTGCCGAAGGGCCACATCGAGGACGGTGAGACGGTGGAGCAGACAGCGGTGCGCGAGGTGAAGGAAGAGACCGGCATCTCCGCGCGGGTTCTCGAGCCCCTCGGCACCATCGACTACTGGTTCGTGGCCGAGCGACGCCGGGTGCACAAGACGGTGCACCATTTCATCCTGGAATCCACCGGCGGCGAGCTTTCGGACGAGGATGTCGAGGTGACCGAAGTCGCCTGGGTGCCGCTGGCCGACCTGGAGACCACCCTCGCCTACTCCGACGAGCGCAAGCTGGTCCGGAAGGCCAAAGAACTCTTCGCGCAGCAACAGCACACCGCCGAGGGAGCACCTGAGTGAAGCGGCTTGCCGCCACTGTCCTGTCGATCCTGTTCCTGGCCCTCCCCGCGTTGTTCGGCGCGGTCGCGCAGGCGCAGGAACAGCCCCGGCTGCGCGTGGACCTCGATCAGCTGAACCCCCGCGTGATCACCACGACCTCGACGTCGATCACCGTCACCGGACGCGTCACCAACATCGGCGACCGGCCGATCAGCAAACTGGGCGTCCGGCTTCAACTGGGCTCCCGGTTGCAGAGCGAGCAGCAGATCGGCGACGTGCTCGCGGGCGGCAAGTTCAAGGACCTGGGGGCGACCGAGTTCGTCGACCTCGAACCGGACACCCTGGAGGCGGGGCAGAGCGCCACGCTGAACCTGGCCGTCCCGCTCGGCCAGTCCTCGAAGCTCCAGTTCCCGAAGCCCGGCGTGTATCCGCTGCTGGTCAACGTCAACGGCACCCCGGACTTCGGCGGCCCGGAACGGCTCGCGGCGGTCAGCCTGCTGATGCCGGTGCTCGGCGTCCCCGGCAGGACACCCGCGACGCGTCCGCCCTCGGCGCCGTCGACGAGCCTGTTGTGGCCGATCGCGAACAGCACCGTGCACGTCGTCTCGGCCCCGCTCGGCGGTCCGCTGACCCTGGCCGACGAGCGGCTGGCCGACGAGCTGTCCACCGGCGGGCGGCTGGACTCGCTGGTCGCGGCGGCGCGCGCGGCCGAAGCCGACACGAAGGTCTCGTCGTCGCTTTGCCTGGCCATCGACCCCGACCTGGTCGCGACCGTGGACGGGATGTCCCGCGGCTACCAGGTCGCCGGTGGTGGCGGGCCCGTCCCCGGCAAGGGCGCCGTCACCGCCAAGAACTGGCTCGGCCAGCTGAAGGCGCTGGTCGCGGGCCGCTGCGTGGTCACCCTCCCGTTCGCCGACGCCGACCTCACCGCGCTGACGAAGGTCCGCGCCGGCGACGCCACCGACACCGCGCTCCTGGCGAGCGCGATCGGTGGCGCGACGACGATCAAGAACCTGCTCGGCATCCAGCCGCAGGACGGCGTGCTCTGGCCCGGCGGCGTCCTCGATTCGCAGACCGTCGAAGCGATCGGCAAGGCGGGCGTCAAGACCGTGCTGACCGATTCGCGCAGGCTCCAGTCCGACGCCCCGCTTTCGGGCGGGGTGTCGATCGAAGGGACGGATCTCCGCGCGCAGCCGATCGACACGCTGATCTCGACCGCGCTGAACGGCTCGGGATCCACCCAGAACGGGCTCGGCGCGATCGCCTTCCGGGCCGGGCTCGGCGGGCAGAGCGAGGGACAGCAGCGCTCGCGGCTGCTGATCGCGCCGCCGCGGCACTGGGCCGCTACCGGCACCGAACTCACCACGTTCCTGGAGCGGATGGGCGACTTCTACGCCGCCGGTCTCGCCAAGTCGACACCGCTGCCCGAACTGCTCGGGGAAAGCCCGTCCGGGACGGCGTCGGTCAACTACGACCCGCAGGATCTGACGGCCGCGACCAGCGGCGACGTCACCGCGAAGATGTCCCAGATCGACAACGAGACGCTGGGCCTGTCGTCGGCGATGACGATGGATGCCACCAAACGGGTGAATCCGGCCGACGTGATCGCCCCCGTCCGGCTCGCCCTCATCCGGTCCGCCTCGACGTCGTGGCGCGGCGCGGGCGCGGAGATCGCCACCGGCAACGCGCGCGGTGACCTCGACGCGATCCGCAGCCAGGTGACCGTGGAGCGGCCGAAGCAGACGATCGCGCTGGCTTCCGGAGCGTCGCCGCTGCCCGCGTACATCACCAACGGCCTGCCGGTCGGCATCAACGTCCGCACCGTGCTCAAGAACAACGTGGGCCTGCGCTCCACCCAAGAGGTGCCCGAGCGGACCGTCCCGGCCAACGGCGCCGTCAACCAGCTGCTCCCGGTCGAGGCGCTCCGAGCGGGCCGGTTCAGCGTCGACGTGGCCCTGACCACACCCGACGGGACGAAACTCGGCACCGACGCGCGGTTCGAACTGACCTCGACGGAGTACGGCGCGATCACCATCATCATCACCGTCACCGCGGCGGGCGCGTTGCTGCTGCTCTCGTCCCGCCGGATCTACCGGAGGATCAAGGACGCGCGGACCGATCGGGCGAACGAAACCGCTCCACGTGTGACCGAAGACGCACAGGTTTAAGTGTTTCCGGTCGTTCCCGATTACCCTTGGTCGAAAGGTGCCGCCGGGCATCACGTAGTCGAGCACCGAGGATTGGGCGCACGTTGGAAAGAGAGCCGGGTGTACCGCCCGAGCGTGCAGGCCGTCCCCGGCGCGAAGGCACTCCGCCACCGCCCCGTCGCACCGATGGCCCCCGCCGTCCGGAGCGTCGTCAACCGCCGCCGCAGCAGCTCCCGCCCGAGCGCGGTGAGCGGCCGCGTCGTGCCGCGCCGCCGCCCCAGCAGCCGCCGGACGGCCGTCGCCAGCGGGCCGCGGGCCGCCCCGACGACGAGACCCGGCGGCTGAGGCCGCCCCAGAACCAGGCACCGCCGCGGAACGCGCCACCGCCGACCCGTCGTCAGCAGGTTCCGCCACCGCAGCAGCAGGGCCCGCCGCTGCCGCAGCCGACCCAGAATCCTGCTCCGAACCCTGCTCCGCGCCGTCCTTCGGGGCCGCCGCCGCAGGGGCCGCATCAGGCTCCTCACCAGACGCCGCCCCCGCCGCATCGTGGGCGCCGCCAGCCGCCACCGGTCCGCCCGTGGCAGGTCGACCGGCGCGACGAACCCGACGCGACGCGGTTCATCCCGCGCACCCCCGGCGTCCCGATGGGCTCGCGCTGGCCGGTCGCCGACCCCGACGTCCTCCGCCCGTACGACCAGCTCGCCACGCAGGTCATGCCTGCGATCAAGGACGCGCCGCTGGTCAAACCGCGGCCGGGGGAGACCGGCGAACAAGAGGTCGCCGCCCCGGCGCAGGCGCCGTCCATCGCCAAATCCAGCGGCCGGATGGCGATCGCGTCGCTGATCAGCCGCATCACCGGTTTCGCGTGGAAGCTGCTGCTGGTCGCGGCCATCGGCGCCAAGGTCGAGAACGACTCGTTCAACGTCGCCAACACGATGCCGAACATCATCTTCGAACTGCTGATGGGCGGCGTGCTGTCCAGCCTGGTGGTGCCGCTGCTCGTGCGGTCGCAGGACGACAAGGACGGCGGCGAGGCCTACACCCAGCGGCTGGTGACGGTGGCGGGCACGCTGCTCGTCGTCGGGACGGCGATCGCGGTCTTCGCCGCGCCGCTGATCACCAAGCTCTACGTCGACGACAAGGGGCAGGCGAACCCCGACCTGGTCACCGCTTTCGCGTACCTGCTGCTGCCGCAGATCTTCTTCTACGGCGTGTTCGCCCTGCTCTCGGCGATCCTGAACGCGAAGCACATCTTCGGCCCGACGGCCTGGGCGCCGGTGATCAACAACCTGGTCGTCATCTTCACGATCCTCGTGGTGTGGATCATGCCGGGGGACATCTCCACGAATCCGGTGTCGATCACCGACCCGAAGGTGCTCACGCTGGGCCTCGGCGTGACAGCGGGCATCGTGGCGCAGTCCGTGCTGCTGATCCCGCCGCTGCTGCGGTCGGGGTTCAAGCCCAAGTGGCGCTGGGGTATCGACAAGCGCATGAAGGAGTTCGGCGGGCTCGCGCTGTGGACCGTCGGCTACGTCGCGGTCAGCCAGGTGGGCTACACGATCACGACCCGCGTGCTGACCAGCGGTTCGGAAGGCGGTGTGACCGCCTACAGCAACGCGTGGCTGCTCTTCCAGCTGCCGTACGGCGTCATCGGCGTGTCGCTGCTGACCGCGATCATGCCGAGGATGAGCCGCGCGGCCGCGGACGGCGACCACAAGAAGCTGATCGGCGACCTCTCGTACGCTTCCCGGATCTCGACGGTGACACTGCTGCCGATCTCCGCGGTGATGACCGTGGTGGGCGGTTCGGTCGGTATCGCCCTGTTCACCTTGGGCAAGGGCAGGATCGAGGACGCGACGCGGCTGGGCGAGGCGCTGGCCATCTCGGCGTTCGCGCTGCTGCCGTACGCGCTGGTCATGCTCCAGATGCGGGTGTTCTACGCGATGAAGGACGCGCGGACGCCGGTGCTGATCATGATCGTGATGACCGTGGTCAAGGTGCCGCTGCTGTACCTGTGCCCGGCGCTGCTTTCGCCGGACAACATCGTGCTCGGCGTGATGATGGTCAACGGCCTCACGTTCGTCGTCGGCGCGATCCTCGGTCAGGTCTGGCTGTGGGTGACGCTCGGAAACCTGCGGAGCAAGCGGGTTCTCGGGGTGATCCTCTTCACGGTCGTCGCGAGCGTGCTCGGGGTCGGCGCGGCATGGCTCGCCGGGCAGGTCGTGCCTGACTCGTTCGGGCCTACTTTCCATGCCTGGGTGAAACTTCTGCTGCAAACCATCGTCGGGATCGTGGTGTCGTTCGGCGTGCTCATGGCCCTGAAGGTCGAGGAATTGAAGCCCGCCACGGCGAGGATCACCCGGTTGATCAAGCGGCGATAACGATTCACGCACGGATGGCGCGCGTTCACGGGTCGTATTCTGGGTACCCTCGGGGCGGGAGCTACGCGGGAGAGTGCGGTGGATACGAGACGGAGCGAACAGGCAGGGGAGGCGAGCCAGGTGGGCGTTCGTGCCCAAGGCGGGTCGCTGGCCCCTGGCCGGGTCGTCGGTGACGGCCGGTATCGCCTGCTCGCACAGTTCGGGGTGGACGAGCGGGCGGCGGCGCATCTTTGGCGCGCCCGTGACGGGCAGCTGAAGCGGGACGTGGCGCTGACGCTGCTGGTCGGCGACCCCGCGGACGCGGAGGCCGCGAGGCTCGCGCGCCGGACGCTGGAGCGTGCCGCGCACGCCTCGAAGTTCGGCCACGGCGGGGTCGCGCGCGTCCTCGACGTGCTGAGCCTCGGCAGCGGCGTCACCTCGAGCGAAGGTCTGCTCGGTGTCGTCGTGGCGGAATGGACCAAGGGCAGCGACCTGGTCGACCTGGTGGCGCAGCGCCCGGTGGCGCCGGCCGCGGCGGCCAGGATGGTGCAGGCACTGGCGGAAGCCGTCGATCACGCCCACCAGAACGGCCTCGTCCTCGGCCTCGACCATCCGCAGCGCCTGCGGCTCACCCCGGACGGCGCGCTGAAGCTCGCCTTCCCGGGCCCGTTGCCCGAAGCGACCCTCCGCGACGACGTCAAGGCGCTCGGCGCGGTCCTGTACCTGCTGCTGACCGGTCGCTGGGCCCTGCCCGGCGGTCCGGCCGCGATCCCGGCGGCGCCGCACGCGCCGACCGGACGGGTCATCCCGCCGCGTTCACTGGTCCCGACGGTGCCGGTGGAGCTGTCCTCGCTCGCCGTCCGCACCATCGAGGACGGCGGCCACGGTGGCATCCGCACCAGCGCGGCCATCCTGCGCGTGCTGGACCAGGCCGCCGAAGCCGAGGAACGCACCCAGCTGATCAAGGCCGTCGGCGAGGAAGAGGCCGTCGCCGAACCGGACGGCACGGTCTGGACGACGAAGAAGCCGGTCAAGGACGTCGCGCGGCGCAAGAAGCTGGCGTTCGGCGTGACCGTGCTGGTCGTCGCGACCGTGGTCATCCTCGCCTGGGGCGGGATGATGCTGATCAACCTGTTCCAGGGCGAATCGAAGTCCAGCGGCCCGAACATGAACGTCGCCGCGTCGTCGTCTTCGGCCGCTCCGCCGCCGTCGGGCGAGCAGCCCCCGCCCGCGCAGCAGCCGCCGCCGGGTCCCACCGTGGGGACAGCGGTGAAGCCGTCGGCCGTCGCCGTGTTCAACCCGGGCAGCAAGGGCGACAGCCCCGGCCGCGCCAAGAACGCCACGGACGGCGACCCGGGCACCGTGTGGAAGACCGACGACTACGACGAGCAGTTCCCGGTCCTCAAGAACGGTGTCGGGCTGGTCATGACCTTCAAGGACCCGATCAACCTCAGCCAGGTCAAGATCGACGCGGGAAGCCCCGGCTCGAAGGTCGAGATCCGCTCCGCCGACAAGAAGAACCCGAAGCTCGACGAGACGAAGGTCGTCGGCACCGGGGACCTCGCGGCGGGTGAATCGACCATCGCGTTGCAGCAGCCTCAGCAGGGTCAGTACTTCATCGTCTGGATCACTCAGCTGGGTGAAGATGGCGACGGCAAGTTCGTCACCGAACTCAAAGAGCTGACGTTCCTGCCTGCGGGGTGACGCCGAACACCGGGTCAGTGCCCTCTGGGCGCGCTTTCGGATCGGCGTCGCCGGACCGTGGTTTCCGCTGACCCTCACGAGACCGGTTCGGCGGCCCGCCGCCCCCGATCCGAGCCTCCGGCGAAGACGCGCGCGCGTGTTGTCACCTGGCTGTGCACGTCGCGTTCGAGGGACACGCCCGGGTCAGTAGGCTCTCCCGGGTGACAGCTGCAGCTCCAACGGACGCGGATCTCATAGCGGCGCATGCCGCCGGTGACCCGCACGCGTTCAGTGAACTGGTCCAGCGACATCGAGACCGCATGTGGGCGGTGGCCCTGCGCACCGTGCGGGATCCGGAAGAAGCCGCGGACGCCCTGCAGGACGCCTTCATCTCCGCGTTCCGAGCAGCGGGCAATTTCCGAGCCGAATCGCAGGTCACGACGTGGTTGCACCGCATCGTCGTGAACGCGTGCCTCGACCGCATCCGGCGGGGCAAGGCCAGACCGACCGTTCCGCTGCCCGAGACCGGGCAGTTCAACGAACCCGCCTCGCCGCGCGACTCGATGTCCGAGCGCGAGACGAGCCTCGTGGTCAAGGAAGCCCTCGACCAGCTTCCCGAAGAGCAACGTGCCCCGATCGTGTTGGTCGACGTCGAGGGATACTCCGTCGCCGAGACGGCGAAAATGCTCGGCATCGCCGAGGGCACGGTGAAGAGCAGGTGTGCCCGAGGCCGCGGAAAGCTCGCGAAGGTTCTCGGACATCTGCGGAACCCCGATGCGATTGCGAACGTCCCAACTCACGAAAGCAAACGAGAGCGCGCTACCCCGGAACGGGGTGCCAGGCGTCCTCAGGGCACGCCGGGTGACGGGGAGGGAAGATGACAGACGAGAGCAGGGGGATCGGCGGGACCGTCGGTCCGCCGTGGTCTGTCGATGTGCTCGCCGACCTGCACGCAGGTGTACTGGACGAGCGGGAGGCGGCCGAACTTTGGCCGCTGGTGAACGCCGACCCCGAAGCACTGGCGATCATCGAAGCACTCGAAGCGACCACGGCCGACCTCGCGTCACTCGCGAACGAGCCTGTCGCACCCATGCCGGCGGAGTACGCGGCGCGGATCGACGCGGCACTGGCCGCCGAGATGCGGACGTCGCCTGCCTTTCAGGGCACACCTCAAGGGCAGCAGGCGCAGGTCGCCCCGGTGGTGGACCTCGCGGCCGCACGGCGGCGGCGGAACAAGCGGATCGGCTGGGGCGCCGGGATAGCGACCGTGGCCGCGGCGGCCATCGCCGCCGTCGCGATCGTCGTGCCCACCACCCAGCAGACGACGCCGGGCGGCGTCGCGCAGCCTCCGCCCGCTCCCACCGGCCCTTCGGTCGGCGGTGACGGCAACGGGGCGGAAGCGCTCCTCGGCAAGGCGCTCGGCGTCCGCGACTTCGGCTCGTTGAAGACCGAAGAGAAGCTGGACGCCTGCGTCGAGGCCGCCGGACTGGACCCTGACGTGCGGCCGGAGGGCATCCGGCCGGTGAACGTCGCGGGCAAGGACGGTGTGATGGTGATCTACACCACAGGCAAGCTCGCCCAGTTCCGCATCGTCGCCTTCGGGTCCGACTGCGGCCCTGGCAAGCCATCGGTCCTCTTCGACAAGATCATCGGCCAGAAGTAGCGGTAGCAGCGGTAGCAAAGGTCCCTTGCTCCCCCGGCGACGTCCGGGAGGAGCAAGGGACCTTTGCTGTCGCCTGGGAGCAGGGCAGGAGAAGTAGCGCCGGTCACCCCGGGAACACCGGCCCTTACGATCGTGTTGAGCCTGGTGAA
The DNA here is from genome assembly GCF_042723255.1 of Amycolatopsis thailandensis. Taxonomy (NCBI): domain Bacteria; kingdom Bacillati; phylum Actinomycetota; class Actinomycetes; order Pseudonocardiales; family Pseudonocardiaceae; genus Amycolatopsis; species Amycolatopsis thailandensis. Next base: position 90,192 of record NZ_JBHXJK010000001.1, on the reverse strand, counting down.
CAGGTCACTACGAGCGGAGGTCACGGGTGGCTGCCGAGGAGATCAGGAACCTGATCATTGTGGGATCGGGTCCTGCGGGATACACCGCCGCTGTCTACGCGGCACGAGCGCAGCTCGAACCGCTGGTGTTCGAGGGGACTCAGTTCGGCGGTGCGCTGATGACGACGACGGAGGTCGAGAACTTCCCCGGCTTCCGCGAAGGCATCCAGGGTCCCGACCTCATGGAAGAGATGCGCGAGCAGGCCAAGCGTTTCGGCGCGGACCTGCGCCAGGAGGACGTCGAGTCCGTCGAGCTGACCGGTGACGTCAAGTACGTCGTCGCGAACGGCAAACGCTACGCGGCCCGCGCGGTCGTGCTCTCGATGGGCGCCGCGGCCCGCTACCTGAACGTGCCCGGCGAGCAGGAGCTGCTCGGCCGCGGTGTTTCGGCCTGTGCCACCTGCGACGGGTTCTTCTTCCGTGACCACGACATCGTGGTCGCCGGCGGCGGCGACTCCGCGATGGAGGAGGCGACCTTCCTGACGAAGTTCGCCAAGTCCGTCACGATCGTCCACCGTCGCGAGGAGTTCCGCGCCTCCAGGATCATGCTGGAGCGGGCCCGCGAGAACGAGAAGATCAAGTGGGCGCTCAACAAGCAGATCACCGGGGTCGAGGGTGAGGGCAAGGTCGAAGGCCTCAAGCTCAAGGACACGGTGACCGGCGAGGAATCCCAGCTGGACGTGACCGGGTTCTTCGTCGCCATCGGTCACGACCCGCGCAGCGAACTGGTGCGCGGTCAGGTGGACCTCGACGAGGACGGTTACGTGCTCACCCAGGGCCGGACCTCGTACACGAACCTTCCCGGCGTTTTCGCGGCCGGGGACCTGGTCGACCGCACGTACCGGCAGGCGATCACCGCCGCGGGTTCGGGCTGCGCCGCGGCGATCGACGCGGAACGATGGCTGGCGGAGCACGCCGGCGTCGAGACCGCCCAGGAGACGCCTGAGCTGGTCGGCGGCGGCTACGGCGCCACCACCAACTGACTTTCCCGCACCGGAGTTCACCACCCCCAGGAGGAGACACCATGGCCAACAACACCGTGACGGTGACCGACAAGACGTTCGTCGACGACGTGCTGACGAGCGAGAAGCCCGTCCTGGTCGACTTCTGGGCGACCTGGTGCGGTCCGTGCAAGATGGTCGCCCCGGTGCTCGAAGAGATCGCGGCGGAAAACGGCGAGAAGCTGACCATCGCCAAGCTCGACATCGATGCGAACCCGAACACGGCGCGTGACTATCAGGTGATGTCGATCCCGACGCTGATCCTGTTCCAGGGCGGCAAGCCGGTGAAGCAGATCGTCGGCGCCAAGCCGAAGGCCGCGCTGCTTTCGGACCTCGCCGACGTCCTCTGATCTCGCGTTTCACCTGCCGAAACCCGGGGCCTGCCCAGGCTCCGGGTTTCGTCTTTCGGCGGAACGGGTAGATCTGACTGTTACGGCGACGCCTGGACGGGTTCCCCGAACGGGGACTTGACGCACCGACCGGGCCTCCGCGCTCACCGAGAGTTCACAGGGCACAATAGAGCACCGGGGTTCGCCCCGCAGGGTTTTCAAAGTCGTGCATCGAGCTCGATCGGTGCCCCAAAGGGAAGAGCGAGGAGTGCATGCGGGTACTCCGCCGCGGTGACGCCGGACCGGACGTCGCCGAGATCAGGTCCACGCTGGCGGCGATGGAGCTGCTCCCGCCGGTGACCGAATCCGGGGAGTACGAGGTCTTCGACACGGCGATGGAACATGCCGTGCGCGCGTTCCAGCAGCGCCGTGGGCTCATCACCGACGGTCTGGTGGGTCCGGCGACCTACCAGGCACTTCGCGGCGCGGGCTTCCATCTCGGCAGCCGCCCGCTGACCTACATGTTCTCCGCCCCCATGCAGGGTGACGACGTTTTCGCGCTCCAGGAGCGGCTGACCGAACTCGGTTTCGACGCCGGCCGCCCGGACGGGCACTTCGGCGCCCAGACCGAACGCGCGCTCAAGACCTTCCAGCGCGACATGCGCCTGGTCGCCGACGGCATGTGCGGTCCGGCCACGATCCGCGAGCTGCACCGGCTCTCTTCGCCGCGTGCCCGCGGCGGCCGTCCTGTGTTCTTGCGTGAGCAGGAGCAGGTGCGCCAGGCGGGCCCGCGGCTGCGCGGCAAGCGCATCGTGATCGACCCGGGCCACGGCGGCGAGGACCTCGGTGTCGTCGCGGGTGACCTGCGTGAAGCGGACATCGCCTGGGACCTGGCGCGGCGGCTGGAAGGCCGGATGCAGGCCACCGGCATGGAGGCGCTGATCTCGCGCGGCCCGAACCAGAGCCCGACCGAGGGTGACAGGGCCAAGTTCGCGAACGAGGCGGGCGCCGACCTGTTCCTCTCGCTGCACAACGACAAGAACCCCTCGCCGAAGGCGCAGGGTGTCGCGAGCTTCCACTTCGGCACCGGTAACGGCACCACGTCGACCGTCGGTGAGCTGCTCGCGGGCTTCATCCAGCGTGAGTTGGCCGCCCGCACCGGCATGCTCGACTGCCGCACGCACTACAAGACCTGGGAGATCTTCACCCGCACCCGCTGCCCCGCGGTGCGGATCGAGATCGGCTACCTGACCAACCCGGAAGACAGCCGCAAACTGGCCGACCCGGCTTTCCGCGACGTCGTCGCCGAAGGCATCCTGGTCGCCGTGAAGCGCCTGTACCTCCTCGGCGAAGGGGACCAGCCGACCGGCACGTTCACCTTCGCGGACGTCCTGGCCCACGAACTCGCCAAAGCGGAGTAGCCACTCCTCCACACCCCGCACGCGGGCGCACATCCCCCTGCCGAGCCGCTCGGCACAACCGGTTGTGTGCCCCCACTCCCGACCACGCCACCCGTAGATCCCCCCGGCGCGCAGCCCCCGCCCTTCCCGGGGGGCGTCCCCAGGTCCAGCCTACCCATCCACAGATTTTCCACCGCTCCTATCAGGGATCTGTGGATAACTCGGCGGGTTACCCACAGCTGTCCCCAGGCCGGGGTATGGCCGCTGCGCGCACCCGGAAACTCTGCTAACGCGGCCTCGCGGGCGCGCAATGAAGGGGCCTTTCATAGCAAATTTCGCAATGAAGGACGCTTTCATTGCAACCGGACTCAAGCCTCCGGAACAGCGAGAGAAGGTCAGGCGCGGCCCAGGCTCGGTTCGGCGGTCGTGATGGAGACCTGGCCGAGCAGCCGTTCGAGGGCCGCCTCCACGTCTTCCTTCCACGAGATCGCCGACCGCAGTTCCAGCCGCAGCCGCGGCCAGCGCGGATGGGGCCGCACGGTCTTGAACCCGACGCTCTGGAGGAACGCGGCGGGCAGCACGCAGCTGTGTCCGCCGTCGGGATCGGTCTCCTCGGGCTTGGCGTCGCCGAAGGCTTCGATCGCGCGGACACCACGTTTGGTCAGGTCCTTCGCGACGGCCTGCACCAGCATCCGGCCGAGTCCACCGCCCTGGAACTCGGGAAGGACCTGGAAGGCGGTCAGCAGGACCGCGTCCGGTCCGGGCGGCGAAGTCGGGAAGGCCAGCGAACGCGGCACGGCGTTCGGCGGCGCGTAGAGCACGAAGCCGACAGGCAAGGTGTCGCTGTAGACGATCCGGCCGCAGGAACCCCACTCCAGCAGCACGCTGGAGACCCAGGCTTCCTTTTCGACCTCGGTCGCGCCGTATTCCTCGGCCTGCGCCTTCATATGCGGCGCCAGCTCCCAGTACACGCAGCGGCGGCAGCTCTTGGGCAGATGCTCGAGGTTGTCCAGGGTTACGCCCACGACGCGACGCGACACAGACAGACCTCCCTGAACGAAGACACCCGACGCAGCACTGTCCCGAGCAGGGCTCGCTGAAGGGGTCCTGATCGAGGATAGGCCGATGTGATGAACACCGGAAGGCCAGGGCCCCTCAAGGGAGGGTGGTTACACTCGATGGAACTACCAGTCGGTAGCGACTATGTCCACTTCGAAGCACGGGTGAACACCTGATGACCGAGAATCGCCCTGTCCGGCCGGAGCCCGGCCGCCACAACCTCGACCCTCATCTCGACCGCTACGCCGCGCGTACCGCCGGGATGACTGCTTCCGAGATCAGGGCCTTGTTCGCGGTGGCCAGTCGCCCCGAAGTGGTCTCGCTCGCCGGCGGGATGCCGAACCTCGCCGCGCTCCCGTTGGACACGTTGTCCGCGCAGGTCGGCGAGCTCATCGCCGAAGACGGCCTGGTCGCGCTCCAATACGGCTCCGCGCACGGCGTCCCGGCGCTGCGCGAGCAGATCTGCGAAATCATGGCGCTCGAAGGCATCAAGGCCCACCCGGACGACGTCGTCGTGACGGTCGGCTCGCAGATGGGCCTCGACATGGTCACCCGGCTGTTCTGCGACCCGGGCGACGTCATCATCGCCGAAGGACCGTCGTACGTCGGCGCGCTCGGCTCGTTCGCCGCGTACCAAGCCGACGTCGTCCACGTCGCGATGGACGACCACGGCCTGGTCCCCGAAGGGCTGCGCGCCGCCCTCGCGGAAACGCGCAAGGCCGGCCGCCGGGTCAAGTTCCTCTACACGATCCCCAACTTCCACAACCCCGGCGGCGTCACGCTGGCCGTCGAGCGGCGCGCGGAGATCGTGGAGATCTGCCGGGAGAACGACATCCTCATCGTCGAGGACAACCCGTACGGCCTGCTCGGCTTCGGCGGGCAGACGTACCCGGCGCTCCGCTCGATCGACCCCGACAACGTCGTTTACCTGGGCTCTTTTTCGAAGACTTTCGCCTCCGGCCTGCGGGTCGGCTGGGTGCTCGCGCCGCACGCCGTCCGGGAGAAACTCGTGCTCGCGGCCGAGTCCGCGACACTTTGTCCGCCTACGCTTAACCAGTTGATCGTGTCGCGATACCTCTCGACTCACGACTGGATGGGTCAGATCAAGACCTTCCGCGAGAACTACCGGGAGCGCCGGGACGCGATCCTGTCCGCCCTCGAACAACACATGCCCGCCGGCTGCAGCTGGACCAAACCCGACGGCGGGTTCTACGTCTGGATGACCGTCCCCGAAGGCGTGGACACGAAGGCGATGCTGCCGAGGGCCGTCACGGCCCGGGTCGCGTACGCCTCCGGAACCGGCTTCTACGCAGATGGTTTCGGCAGCAGACAGTTGCGTCTTTCCTACTGCTACCCGACGCCGGAGCGGATCCGCGAAGGCGTCCGGCGGCTCGCCGCGGTGCTCGAGTCCGAAATGGACCTCGCGCGTACCTTCGGTAACGTGAGCCCACGCTCGATCTCGGGGCCGCAGAACCCCTCTCCGGACACGGTCTGATCGGCCGGACGTCCCCAAAGAACAAAAGGAGTCCCGGTGGTCGACCGCACCGTTGCCGTACTCGCAGGCGGGCTTTCCCACGAACGCGACGTCTCACTCCGCTCCGGGCGCCGGCTCTCGGTCGCGCTGCGGGCGGAAGGCCTGACCGTCGAGGAATGGGACACCGACGCCGGTCTGCTCGAACGTCTTCGCACCCAGCGCCCCGACGCGGCGATCGTCGCCCTGCACGGTGGCGAGGGGGAGAACGGCGCGGTGCAGACCGTGCTGGAGATGCTCGACGTGCCCTACGTCGGCACCAGCTCGCAGGGCTGCCGCCGCGCGTGGGACAAGCCGACGGCCAAGGCGCTCGTCGCCGACGCGGGATTCACCACGCCGGACTGGGTCGTGCTGCCGCACAGCACCTTCCGTGAACTCGGCGCGCAGGCCGTGCTGGACGCGATGGTCGAGACGCTGGGCCTGCCCCTGATCCTCAAGCCCGACCAGGGTGGTTCGGCGCTGGGCGCCCAGGTCGTCAAGGAAGCCTCGGAGATGCCCGGCGCGATGGTCGGCTGCTTCGCTTACGGCGACACCGTTCTCGCGGAGAAGTTCATCTCGGGCGTCGAGGTGGCCGTGACGGTCATCGAAGGCGAAGAAGGCCCCGAAGCCCTTCCCGCGGTCGAGATCGTGCCTGAGAGCGGTGTGTACGACTACAAGGCCCGCTACACCGCCGGGCTGACCGATTTCTTCACGCCCGCGCGAATCAGCGACGACGCCGCCAAGGCGGTCGGCGAGCTGGCCGTCGCCGTACACCGTCAACTCGGGCTTCGCGACATTTCGCGCACTGACGCCATGATCACCGAGGACGGCACGGTCCACTTCCTCGCGGTGAACCCCTCGCCGGGTCTCACTGAGACTTCGCTCGTGCCCGTGGCGATCGAGGCCGCCGGCGCCACCCTCGGCTCGGTGTTCGCCGACCTCGTCGGGCGGGCGATCTCCCGCAAGAGCTGAGTTCCCTCAGTTCCGGACGACGACTACCTGGTACTCGTCCTCGTAGATGATCCGCCCTGGATCCGCCGACCGGACGGTCTCGCACGGGATCTCGTGCGTCTCCAGAATCGCCAGGTAGCCGTCGACCCGCTCGATGAAGACCCGGGCGCTCGCCTTGAACCATGCCGCGGCGCCGGGATTCACCTCGGCGTCGTAGACGCTCGGATCGGTGTGCGCCGGGTTGATGAAGTTCGCGTCGTACCAGTCGTTGTTCGTCCGGCGGAAGGCTTCTTGTTCGACGGTGAGACGTCCGGCGCGAGCGAGGTTGTTGACGAGACCGAAGACTCCCGTGAAGTTTCCTCGCTTGTCGCGGGTCGGGCTCTGAAAGCGAACGAAAGTCATCGCTGAGTCCACCCACGCACCCACCTCAGCAACTCTTCATCACGCAGGGAAGCGATCACGACGTCGGCGGGGAAGTCCTGCTGCTTCAGCGTGGGTACCCCGATGACAGGCACCCCCGCCGCCCGCGCCGACCGGAGACCGGTCATGGAGTCCTCGAACGCCAGCGCGTCCGCGGGCTCGACGTTCAAGAGGGCACAGGCGGTCGAGTACATCTCCGGATCCGGCTTCGGCGCGGCCACCTCGTCGGCGGCCAGTTTCACGGGAAACATCTCCGAAAGCCCGCCGCGAACGAGGGCGGCCTCCAGGAGCGCTCGAGGCGAGTTGCTCGCGACGGCGACCGGGACGGCGGCGGCGGTCAGTTCGACCAACTCACGCGCGCCGGGCATCGCCTCCGCTTTCGCGGTGACGACCTCGGTCACCAACCTCAGCAACTCGTCCGCGATCCCGGCACCGCCGCCGGGTTCGCCGAACACTTCCGCCATCGCGTCGGCGGCGGCCGGTAGCGACTTGCCGATCACCAACGCCTTCTCGTCCGGCCCGAACGGCAGACCTCGCCGTGAGAACAGTTCGGTCTCGGCCACCGACCAACACGGCTCGGTGTCCATGAGCAATCCGTCGCAGTCGAAGATCACCGCGCGCGGATTTCGACCGCCGAAGAGCCCCTTCACACTTGCCCCCAGTTCAAGCACTCAGCGTCACACCTTCGTCATCACACAGCTATCGTCACCGTGACAAAACGACCCGGGGTAATCCCTAATCGGTTTCGCGTGTCTGTTTTGCCTGATTTTCGTCCATCAGCGCGACGATGCGTTCAAGATCGTCCACCGAGCCGAATTCGAGCGTGATCCGGCCCTTACGGCGACCGAGGTCGACCTTCACGCGGGTGTCGAAGCGGTCCGAAAGCCGGTTCGCCAGTTCCTGAAGACCAGGCGCCTGGATCGGCTTGCGGGGAGCGGGCTTCGGCTTGGCCGGCTTTTCGCTCTTCTTGAGCGTGACGGCTTCCTCGGTCGCACGGACCGACATACCCTCCGCGACGATCCGCGCGGCCAGCTCTTCCTGACTGTCGGCGTCTTCGAGAGAGAGCAGCGCCCGCGCGTGGCCCGCCGAAAGCACCCCGGCGGCGACCCGCCGCTGGACCGCGAGGGGGAGTTTGAGCAAGCGGATCGTGTTCGTGATGACCGGGCGGCTGCGCCCGATCCGGCCGGCCAGCTCTTCGTGCGTGACCGCGAACTCGTCGAGCAGCTGCTGATACGCGGCCGCCTCTTCGAGCGGGTTGAGCTGAACGCGGTGGATGTTCTCGAGCAGCGCGTCGCGCAGCATCGCCTCGTCGGCGGTCTGCCGGACGATCGCCGGGATCGCCTCCAGCTCCGCCAGCTGGGACGCGCGCAGCCGCCGCTCGCCCATGACGAGTTCGTATTCGTCGGCGCCGAGCTCCCGGACCACGATGGGCTGCATGAGCCCGAACTCGCGGATCGAGTGCTCCAGCTCGTTGAGCGCGTCCTCGTCGAAGACCTGCCGCGGCTGCTTCGGGTTCGGCTTGATCTGGCTGACCGGCACCTCGCGGTAGACCGCGCCCGCCACCGTGCCGCCCTGCGAACCGGCCGCGCCGTTGGCCGCGAACCAGCCTTTGTCGTCCGGACCGGACGGCCCCGGCGAACCGGCCGGGGGAGCGGGGACCGCGGCCGAACCGTTCTCGGCCGGTGCCGCGGAGCCCGGCGGCGGGCCGGTGGGGATCAGGGCGGCGAGCCCGCGCCCGAGCCCCCCTCTGCGCTCGCTCATGCCGTACCGCTCCTTTCTTTTATCTCCACCCCACGCTGGGCGATCTCCTTCGCCGCGTCCACGTAGCTCATCGCGCCCCGGGAACCCGGGTCGTACGCGAGGACCGTCTGCCCGTAGCCGGGCGCCTCGGAGACCTTCACACTGCGCGGGATGACGGTCTTCAGAACAGTGTCCCCGAAGTGGTTCCGGACCTCGTTCGTCACCTGATCGGCCAGCTTCGTCCGGCCGTCGTACATGGTGAGCAGGATCGTGGAGACGCTGAGTTCGCGGTTCAGGTGCGCCTGGACGAGCTCGATGTTGCTCAGCAGCTGCCCCAGACCTTCGAGCGCGTAGTACTCGCACTGGATCGGGATCAGCACCTCCTGCGCGGCGACCATCGCGTTGACGGTCAGCAGACCGAGCGACGGCGGGCAGTCGATGAAGACGTAGTCGACGCCGATCTCGTCGAGGATCTCGGAGGACAGCGCCTCCTTGAGTCGCATCTCGCGCGACGCCATCGAGACGAGCTCGATCTCGGCACCGGCGAGGTCGATGGTCGCGGGCACGCAGTAGAGGTTGGGCGACTGCTCGCTCTGCTGCGCCGCCTCCGCGAGCGACACCTCACCGATCAGCACCTCGTAGATCGACGGCGTGCCGGACCGGTGGTCGATGTCGAGCGCCGTGCTCGCGTTGCCCTGGGGGTCGAGGTCGATCACGAGCGTCTTGAGCCCGTGGACGGCCAGGGCGGCGGCTAGGTTCACCGTGCTCGTCGTCTTGCCGACGCCGCCCTTCTGGTTGGCGACCGTCAGCACACGCCGGCGGTTCGGCCGGGGGAGCGCGCCCTCCTTGGGGTGCAGCACGCTGGCCGCGCGGACGGCTTCTTCGGCGATGGGCGTCCAGCCGAGTTCGTGGCCGGTGCTCGCAGGGTCGGACGGTGGGGGAGTCACCGGTCTCGAGCCTCCTCTGTATTAGACGTGGGAGTCGTTCTGCGTTGTTTCACGTGGAACTGGACTAGCTGCGCCTGCCACGCTGTCGCGACGGTTTCGGGGGCAGACGGTGGATCACGACGACCGTGCTGGGGACTTCAAGCACTTTCGTGCCGCACTCGAAGACTTCCGGCTCGCCGCCGCCGGCCTTCCGGACGGCGACGCGATCGCGTTCGATTTCCTCTCCGGCGCTCGCTCCTTTGAGGGCGACCAGAGCTCCTTGCGAACGCACGAGCGGGAGGCACCAGTTCGCGAGCCGGGCCAAGGGAGCGACCGCCCGGGCGGTGACGACATCCGCGCCACCGAGCTCCTCGCGTACCTGCCGCTCTTCCGCGCGCCCGCGGACAACGGTGATGGGGAGTTCCAGCTTCTCGGCAACCTCGGCCAGCCAGTCGACCCGGCGGGCCATCGGTTCGAGCAGAACGATATCGAGGTCCGGTCGGCTGATCGCGAGCGGTACGCCCGGAAGCCCGGCGCCCGACCCGACGTCGACCACGCGGGCACCGTCGGGGATCCGCTCGCCGATCACGGCGGAGTTCAGGACGTGGCGCTCCCAGAGCCGGTCGACTTCACGGGGTCCGATGAGCCCGCGCTCGACGCCGTGACGCTCCAGGAGTTCGACATAGCCGGCAGCTTGCTCGACGCGGTCTCCGAACACTTCCGACGCCGCACTCCGTACCGATGCGGCGACCCCGTCCAAGCCCACTCTCGCTCCTCAATCTCGGCGCCGTTTCACGTGAAACGCGCTCCAGCTGATTGTCCATGACGCCGACCGCAAAGCGGGGAGACAGACCGAAGTTGTGGACAACTCCACTCGGCTCGCGCGTTTCACGTGAAACGCCACGCGTGTAATTCACCCTGATAACGAAGAAGCGGCCCACCGGAAGACCGGCGGGCCGCTTCTCTCAAGAGGACTGTCAGGCGGGGAAGATGACGACCCGGCGCTTCGGGTCCTCTCCTTCACTCTCGCTCTTGACGCCGTCGACGGCGGCGACCGCGTCGTGCACGACCTTCCGCTCGAACGGGCTCATCGGCTGGAGCCGGACACGCTCGCCGGAGGAGACCACCGTCTCCGCGGTCGAGCGGCCGAGCTCGCGAAGCTCCTCGCGACGGTCCGCGCGCCAGCCCGCGATGTCCAGCATCAGACGGCTCCGCGAACCGGTCTCCTGCTGGACCGCCAGCCGGGTCAGCTCCTGCAGCGCCTCGAGGACAGTGCCGCGCGGGCCGACGAGCTTCTCCAGATCCTCGCCACCGTCGATGCTGACGATCGCGCGGCCCGCCTCGACATCGAGGTCGATGTCGCCGTCGTAGTCCAGAAGGTCGAGCAACCGCTCGAGGTAGTCACCGGCGATGTCGCCCTCCTTCACGAGGACGTCGTCGTCGACACCTCCCTTGCGACCCGTCTCTTCAGCGGCGCCTTCGACCTCGGCCGCGCTGTTCTCCTCGGCGTCGATCGTGTCGATCGTCTCCGCCATTGTTGGTCTCCTCTCCAGCCCGGATCGGCGTCAGCGACGCTTCCGGCCCGATTTCTTAGTCGAGTCCGAGATGAGACCGGGCGTCTCCGCGCCGTTCTCCTTCGAGCCGTTCGTCGACGGCTCGGCTGCTGCGTTCGTGGTGTCCTTCGCCGCCGCGGTGGCTGAACCGGTCTGTGCTGAACCGGTCTGGGCGAAGCCGTGGGGCGAGCCCGCCTTCTTCACCTGACCGCCGGCGGACGGCTTGTTCTTCTTCTGCTGGACCGGCTTCTGGCCGGGGCGCGGCGCGGTCGGCTTCTGACCCGGCTTCGGGCCGAGGTTCGCGCGCTTCTCCTTCTCGGCTTCCTTGCGGGCCTCTTCTTCCTTGTCGATCCGCGTGTAGACGAGACGCTGCTGCATCAGGGTCCAGCCGTTGTTGGCGAGCCAGTAGAAGAGCAGGCCGACCGGGAACAGCGCACCGAAGACGAGGACACCGAGCGGGAAGATGTACATCGTCAGCTTGTTCATCATCGCGGTCTGCGGGGTGGCCGACTCGGGGTTCTGGCGCTGGACCGAGTGCCGCGCGGTGAGGTGCGTGGCGATGCTGGCGACGATCATCAGCGGGATCGCGACCGGGGCGACGCCCCAGTGGAAGCCGGCGACCGTGTTGCCACCGCTGACCATTCCGACACCGGTGTAGATGGCGTCGCCGAGGGTGACACCGAAGATCTTGGCGTGGACGTACGAGTCGACGCCGGCCTGGGTGAAGAAGTAGTTCTCGGTCTTCGGGCCGCCGTACGGGTTGATCGTGAACATCCGCAGGACGTGGTTCAGACCGATGAAGACCGGGATCTGGAGCAGCATCGGCAGGCAGCTGCCCAGCGGGTTGACGCCGTGCTCCTTCTGGAGCTTCTGCATCTCCATCGCCTGGCGCTGCCGGTCGTTCGCGTACTTCTTCTGGATCTTCTTCATTTCCGGCGCGAAGTCCTGCATCTTCTTCATCGACCGGACCTGGTTCACGAACGGCTTGAACATGATGCCGCGGACCGTGAACGTCAAGAAGATGATCGCGAGGATCCAGGAGATCGCGTTCGACTCGCCGAGAACGAACCCGAAGACCTTGTGCCAACACCACAAGATGAAGGACACGGGGTAGTAGATGAAGTCGAGCACTGAGCTACTCCTCGATCGGTGTTTCAGGTCGGCGGTGGCGCCACGAGAACGTCTCGGGTACCGGATCGCGGCCGGGCATGGTCCACGGGCCACAGCGCAGCAAGCGCCGGACCGCGAGATAGGTGCCGCGGCCGGCGCCGTGCCGGGTCAGTGCCTCGACGGCGTACGCGCTACAGCTCGGGTAGAACCGGCACGCCGGAGGAAGGAAGGGGGAGATCGCCTTGCGGTACAGCTTGATGGGCAGGAGCAACACCCATGCCACCGGGCCGGGCCGGGCGTCTTCGGTGGTCTCGTTCTCGGTGGCTCGCATGCCGTTACACCGCTGATCCGTTGTCGGGGGGTCGCGTCTGGCGGGACTTCCCGGCGACGGCGGAGTGCCCGGACAGCCCGAGGCGCCGCAACGACGCGTCGAGATCCGAGCCGAGTTCCGCGCTGGACGCGTCCGCGGCCGGGGGTAGTGCCCGTATCACCAACGAGCTCCCCGGCGGCAGTGTTCCGATCCGGTCGGAAACGAGATGCCTCAATCGCCGGCTCACCCGGTGGCGCACCACCGAATTGCCGACGGCCTTGCTCACCACAAAACCCGCCCGCGCCGCTTCGGCGGCATCGGGCGGGTCCGTGGTCAACGCATGGACGACGAGGCGGCGCCTGCCTGCCTTGGCCCCACGCCGCATCACGGCACGGAAATCCTCACTGCGCCGCAACCTCGCGGCGGCTGGCAGCACGACGTCCCTCGACGGCGGCCGGATCAGGCGGACAGCGCGCCGCGGCCCTTGCGACGGCGAGCCGCCAGGATGGCCCGGCCGGCGCGGGTCCGCATGCGCAGCCGGAATCCGTGGACCCGGGCGCGGCGGCGGTTGTTCGGCTGGAAGGTGCGCTTACCCTTGCTCACGACTAACTTCTCCTGTTTCTCGGCCGCCGGGAACGGTTCGACCCGTTCCTGGCGTGTCGTGCTGACGCACGGCAGTCTCTGGTGTCTCCTACCAACGTGTGGCCTCGTCACGTCGAGCGACGACAACGTGGGCACGCGAAACGCCCCCGCTGTATACGGGAGACCTTACGAGGGTACGCACCCACCGCGAGAGCCCGTCAGGCACCCCCTCGACCACGGACCGCGACCGTACCGGGAGAGTGATCACCGACGACGCGCGGGCATCGAATGGCAACACGCCATACACCGTGAAATGCTTGCGCGCGAGGATGCCTTGTGGCAACGAGCGGGGCTTGTTAGCGTGCCCCTCCCGGGTTTTCGCCGAGGTGGAACGGTGCAGGCGCCCGGGTGTCCTTGGGGATGTGGAGGCGTCCCGTCGGCATACGTCGATCCCGCAGGTGGGCTCACCGCGGGTCGCCGTACATTAGTGCACAGCTGTGGACAACTATGTGGATATTTGCTGTGCGCATGAGCCGATCGGGCCATGATGACGCTCGACCCGGCGTTTCGGGCCGCTGAGTGATCTCACGCACGCACCGAATGAGGGGAGGGGAGTCAGGCAGGTGTCCGATCACCAGCACAATCTTGGCGTCATCTGGGAACAGGTCGTGCGCGAGCTGTCCGATGGCACCCTCTCCCCGCAGCAGCGCGCCTGGATGCGGGTGACCCGGCCGATCGGCCTGCTCGACGGCACCGCGCTCCTCGCCGCCCCCAGCGACTTCGCCAAGGAAGCGATCGAACGCGCCCTCCGCGGCGCGATCACCGAAGCCCTCTCGCGCCGGCTCGGCCGCGCGGTCTCCCTCGCGGTGAAGGTCGACAGCACCGAGACGCACACCTCGATGCCGCCCCCCGCGCCCGGCCCTCGCTATGACCCGTCACCCGGTCGGGTGGAAAACGGTTCCGGCCCGATGCCGGGGAGTCCTCCGCTGCCGGACGGTGACGGCATGCTGTCCCCGACCAGGCCCCGGCCCGAGCCTCCGAAGCCGAGGCCGCCGCGGCAGCAGCCGGTGGACAACAGCCTGAACGACGGCGACGACAGCGATGAAGAAGTCGACGAAGAGGGCGAGGCCCTCGCCGCCGTGACCGAGATCTGGCCGACGTTCTCCGGCCAGCCGATCGCGGGCCAGCCCTACACCGCGCCGGCCCAGCCGCAGACGTCGAAGACGAAGCTCAACGAGAAGTACACGTTCGACACCTTCGTCATCGGTGCGTCGAACCGCTTCGCGCACGCGGCCGCGGTCGCCGTCGCCGAAGCACCGGCACGCGCGTACAACCCGTTGTTCATCTGGGGAGAGTCCGGACTCGGGAAGACCCACCTGCTGCACGCCGTCGGGCACTACGCCCAGCGGCTGTTCCCCGGCATGCGCGTGCGGTACGTGTCGACCGAAGAGTTCACCAACGACTTCATCAACTCGCTGCGCGACGACCGCAAGGTCGCCTTCCAGCGCCGCTACCGCGACATCGACATCCTGCTCGTCGACGACATCCAGTTCCTGGAAGGCAAAGAAGGTACGCAGGAAGAGTTCTTCCACACCTTCAACACCCTTCACAACGCGAACAAGCAGATCGTCGTCTCCTCCGACCGCCCGCCGAAGCGCCTCGAAACGCTGGAAGACCGGCTGCGCACGCGGTTCGAATGGGGCCTCATCACCGACATCCAGCCACCCGAACTCGAAACCCGGATCGCGATCCTCCGCAAGAAGGCCGCACAGGACCGGCTCGCGGTTCCGGGCGAGGTGCTGGAGTTCATCGCATCGCGCGTCGAGGCGAACATCCGGGAGCTCGAAGGCGCGCTCATCCGCGTCACCGCCTTCGCGTCGCTGAACCAGCAACCGGTCGACGTCGCACTCGCCGAGATCGTGCTCCGGGACCTCATCCCGGACTCGCACGCGCCGGAGATCACCGCGCCGACCATCATGGGCGTCACGTCCGAGTTCTTCGACGTGACCCTCGACGACCTCTGCGGGCCCGGGAAGACGAAGGCGCTCGCGACAGCTCGTCAGATCGCGATGTACCTCTGCCGCGAACTGACCGACATGTCGCTGCCGAAGATCGGACAGACCTTCGGCGGCCGCGACCACACGACCGTCATGCACGCGGACAAGAAGATCCGCAAGGAGATGGCCGAACGACGGCGCATCTACGACCAGGTCCAGGAGCTCACTTCGAGGATCAAGCAGCGCGCCAGGCAGTGATATCTGTCGAGCGCTGAAGGAAACGTGCCGAAGGGGCGTCGTTCCGCTTCCAACTCAGGTTGAGAGCGGAGGGCGCCCCTTCATCGCGTTTTCGTGGGCCTTCGGCCCGAAAGAGGGCGCTCGACGGTGAAGTCTCCCGTCGCGCTGGCGCGCTTCCGGGAGACCGTTGGGTCATCTGAGCATCGATTCGTTAGCACACAAGGGTTTCAGGGGCTCTCACCGTCCAGGTGGGAGCCCTTTTCTTCGTGTCTACATAGGTCTGAAGGGGGTGTAGAGCGGCGAAGGGTGGGTACTTGAGGAGAAGGGGCGAAGGGCGCGAAGGAGCCGAAGCGCGTGTGAGAGGGCTTCGCGATTTCCCTTGTGTACAAAGGGAATCCACATGCTGTGGGTATCTTGTGCACAACTCCGGCAGGCTCCGGGCCAGCGGCGATCGGATTTTCGTCCACATCGCACTCACAGGCAGTCCACAGCATTTCCACACCATGATCCACACGCTGTCCCCAGGTTGCCCACATCTTGTGCACAAGGGTGACGCAAGCCGCTCGGGTCACTCTCCCGAGCGATTCCGGTCACGAACCGGGCCCACAGCCCCTGGGTATAAATCGGCGCACAGCTGGGGATAACCGTGGGGACAACTGTGGATGACTGTGGACAAATCGAGCGTGGCTCGAAACCATCCACGGGACGCCCGAGCTGTCCACCGTCCGTACACACCCGGAGTCCACAGGGTCGGACGCGCCCGGACCTGCGCGAACGAGCCTTGTCCACACAATCCACAACACCTATTACTACTGCTGTCTTTTCTTCTTCTCTAGAAGAGAACAAAACAAAAACAGGCGAAGGACGAAGTTGGGGACAGCCGGAGACTCGTGTCGTCTTGTCGACAAAAGCAAGGGGAGGCCGAGGTGACGCGGACCCCGGGGACGGCCTAACGTGGGTCCCTGCACCTGGTCTGCGTGTCGACGTGCGTTCGCGTCCTCGCACGGACCGGACACACCTGCGAGGCACCTGGCCATCGCGCTCTCCGGCCGAGGTGACCCGTTGAGCTTTCGAGCCGTCAGGGGCTCGGCTGTCGAAAGGAAGCGCGCATGAAGATCCGCGTCGAGCGTGACGGGCTGGCCGACGCCGTCGCGTGGGTGGCGAGAAGCCTCCCGTCGCGGCCCCCCGTCCCGGTTCTGGGCGGTGTCCTGCTCGATGCGGGATCCGACGGGACGAGTGACGCACTCACCGTCTCCGGATTCGACTACGAGGTCTCCGCCACGGTCGGCGTCCCGGCCACCATCGCCGACGGCGGCCGCCTCCTGGTCTCCGGTCGTCTGCTGGCCGACATCACCAAGTCACTGCCCGCGCAGCCGGTGGAGATCTCCGTCGACGGCGCCCGCGCGACCATCACCTGCGGCTCCGCGCGCTTCTCCCTGCCGACCATGCCGGTCGAGGACTACCCGCAGCTCCCGTCGCAGCCCGCCTTCGCCGGCGAACTCACCGGCGACGCCTTCGGCCAGGCCGTCACCCAGGTCGTCGTCGCCGCGGGCAAGGACGACACCCTCCCGATGCTGACCGGCATGCGGCTGGAGATCTCCGGCTCCTCGCTGACCCTGGTCGCCACCGACCGCTTCCGGCTCGCGATGCGCGAGTTCACCTGGGAGCCGGCCGAGGGCCTGTCCGACGCCGCCGTGCTCGTCCCGGCGCGCACGCTCGCCGAAGCCGCGAAGACGCTCGGCGCCAGCGGTGCCAAGATCCGCCTCGCGCTCGCCAGCGGTGAGGGCCTCCTCGGTCTCTCCGGTTCCGGCCGCTACACCACGACCCGTCTCCTCGACGCGGAGTTCCCGCCGTACCGGCAGCTGCTGCCCGCGCAGCACACGTCGCGCGCGATCATCGAGGTCTCCGCGCTCGCCGAGTCGATCAAGCGTGTTTCGCTCGTCGCCGAGCGTGGCACCCAGGTGCGGCTGGAGTTCAAGGATGGTTCGCTGCGGCTTTCCGCCGGTGGCGACGACGAGGGTTCGGCCGAAGAAGAGCTTCAGGTCGACTACGAGGGTGAGCCGGTGACCATCGCGTTCAACCCGGGGTACCTCGTCGACGGGCTCGGCGCGCTGAACGCGAACCGCGCGGAACTGACGTTCACCACTCCGAACCGGCCGGCGCTGATCAAGCCCGCCGACGAAGAGGGCAACGTCGTCCCCGGCTACCTGTACCTGCTGATGCCGGTTCGCCTCCCGGGCTGACCGGTCTTTAGTTTTCTTTCGCACCAAAGGGGATCTTCATGGCTCAGCTGGGACTCATCGGCCTCGGCAAAATGGGGTTCAACATGCGTGAGCGGCTGCGTGCGGCCGGTCACGAGGTCATCGGTTACGACCGCAACCCCGACGTCACCGACTCCACGTCACTCGAGGACATGGTGTCCAAACTGGACGGTCCCCGGATCGTCTGGATCATGGTGCCCGCCGGTGAGCCCACCCGGCAGACCGTCGCGGAGCTCGGCAACCTGCTGTCCGAGGGCGACCTCGTGATCGACGGCGGCAACTCGAAGTACACCGACGACAAGATCAACGGCGACCTCCTCGCCGCGAAGAAGATCGGTTACCTCGACTGCGGGGTTTCCGGTGGCGTGTGGGGCAAGGACAACGGCTACGGCCTGATGGTCGGCGGCGCCGCTTCGGACGTCGAGAAGGCCATGCCGATCTTCGACGCGCTCCGCCCCGAGGGACCGCGCGAAGAGGGCTTCTCGCACGCCGGCGCCGTGGGCTCCGGTCACTACGCGAAGATGATCCACAACGGCATCGAGTACGGCATGATGCAGGCCTTCGCCGAAGGCTTCGAGCTGCTCGAAGCCGCGAAGGTCGTCGAGAACGTGCCCGCGGTGATCAAGGGCTGGCAGCGCGGGACGGTCGTCCGCTCGTGGCTGCTCGACCTGCTCGTCCGCGCGCTCGACGAGGACCCGGAGCTGGACGACCTCGAAGGCTACGTCGAGGATTCCGGTGAAGGCCGGTGGACCCTCGAAGAGGCGATCAACAACGCGGTCCCGGCCCCGGTCATCTCGGCCGCGCTGTTCGCCCGGTTCGCTTCGCGCCAGGAGGATTCCGCCGCGATGCGGGCCGTCGCCGCGCTGCGCAACCAGTTCGGCGGCCATTCGGTCAAGAAGGCCGGCAGCTAGGCAAACGGGTTGTACTTGAGACATCTCCAGGTCACCGACTTCCGGTCCTGGCCACAAGCCGATCTCGCGCTCGAACCCGGCCCGACCGTCCTCGTCGGACAGAACGGCCGCGGCAAGACGAACCTCCTCGAGGCGATCGGCTACATCGCGACCCTGGGTTCGCATCGCGTCGCGACCGACGCGCCGTTGGTGCGGCACGGCTGCGAACGCGCGCTGATCAGGGTCGCGGTGGTCAACGAAGACCGCGAGCTGACGGTCGAGCTGGAGATCACCCCTGGCAAGGCGAATCGCGCGCGGGTCAACCGCGGCGCGGTCGGCAAGCCGCGTGACGTGCTCGGGATCCTGCGCACGGTGCTGTTCTCCCCGGAGGACCTGGCACTCGTGCGCGGGGATCCCGGGGAGCGCCGCCGGTTCATGGACGAACTCCTCGTGCTGCGCGCGCCCCGGTACGCCGGGGTCCGCGCCGACTACGAGAAGGTGCTGAAGCAGCGGAACGCGCTCCTCAAGACGGCGGGCAAGCGGCGGACGGGGCGCGAAGACCCGTACGCGTTGTCGACGCTCGACGTCTGGGACGACCACCTGTCGGTGGCCGGTGCCGCGTTGCTGGCCGCCCGGCTCAACCTCATCGCGGACCTCGCGCCGTACGCGGCCTCCGCGTACATGGGGGTCGCGCCCGATTCGAGACCGGCGAAGATCGCGTACAAGTCGAGCCTGGGCGAAGCGATGCCAGAGGGCTACGGCACCCCGGACGGCCCTCGCGCCGATCAGGCCGTGCTCAAGGAAGTTCTGGTCGAGGCGCTGAAACGGTCCCGGAACCTGGAGCTGGAGCGCGGGGTGAGCATGGTCGGCCCGCATCGGGACGAGCTCGACCTCATCCTCGGCGAAGCGCCGGCGAAGGGCTACGCGAGCCATGGGGAGTCCTGGTCGTTCGCCCTCGCATTGCGTCTGGGAAGCTACGAGCTCCTGCGTGGCGAGGCCGGGGAACCGGTGCTTCTGCTGGATGATGTGTTCGCCGAGCTGGACCGGCGTCGCCGGGCCCGGCTGGCGGAGGTGGCGGCCGGTGCCGAGCAGGTACTGGTGACCGCCGCCGTGGACGAGGACGTACCCGCCGAACTGGCCGGGGCTCGATTCCTCGTGGCGGATGGTGAGATCAACCGAGGGTGATCCGCGCGGCGGACACCCCGGGTGATCGGCGCCACAGCAGTTGCCCACCGATCTGGGGACAAACCTGTGGACAGTGTGGATAACACCGTGAACGCGTTATCGCCCCGCGTGACCAAGGGGCCTGATAAGCGGCTTGACACCCCCCGCTCGGGCGGTAACCCGAGTGAGGGAGCCCTGTTCGACACGCAGAGTGAACGCGCTCCGGTATCGAACGGCCCAACCGGTACTGAAGGCAATGAGCCGACTACCGGTCGTGACCTCGCGCGTGCCGCTCTGGACGCCGCGAAAGCCAAAGCGAAGGCCCGCGGAGTTGAACCGGGCGTCCGTCGCGGCCGTATCACCGGTGGAGGGGCTGGGGCGAACGGCCAGAGCTCGCGACGTCGTCGCTGGTCAGGGCCGGGCGCCGACATCCGTGACCCGCAGCCGCTCGGCAGGCTCGCCTCTCGGATCGCGGTCGACCGCGGCTGGAACACGCGGCTGGCCAACGGTCAGGTCTTCGGGCACTGGGCCAGGCTCGTGGGTGACGAGGTCGCCGAGCACGCGCAGCCCGTCGCCTTGAAGGACGGCGAGCTGACAGTGCGCGCGAGCTCGACGGCGTGGGCGACGCAGCTTCGCCTGCTTCAGAGCCAGCTGCTGGCGAAGATCGCGAAAGGCGTCGGACACGGCGTGGTGAAGAAGATGCGGATCCAGGGGCCGACGGCCCCGAGCTGGCGGAAAGGGCCGCGGCACGTCCCAGGACGTGGTCCGCGTGACACGTACGGCTGACCCGACTTGCGCTTCGCCGCGTCTGTGCTTCGAAGACCGTGCCGCCAAAGCCCCGAGAAGCCGCTCAGAGTGCTTCGCGAACGTCAAGACTCTTCTTCGGACGAATTAGCGCGCCTGTGAGCAAATCAGGGGTGTCCTTGCCGCATGTCAGCGGACGCGGCCAAGTACACTGGAGACGAGCGAGCTTCCGCTCGGGGTAGACGAGGAGAATCAACGCCTGTGACCGAGAACAAGAGCGAGTACAACGCGTCGTCGATCACGGTGCTCGAAGGTCTCGAAGCCGTCCGCAAGCGTCCCGGTATGTACATCGGTTCCACCGGTGAACGCGGCCTCCACCACCTCGTCCAAGAGGTGGTCGACAACTCCGTCGACGAGGCGATGGCCGGTTACGCCACCAAGGTCGAGGTTACCCTGCTCGCCGACGGCGGGGTGCGCGTCGTCGACGACGGCCGAGGCATCCCGGTCGACATCCACCCCAAGGAGCAGAAGCCGACCCTGGAGGTCGTGCTCACCGTGCTCCACGCGGGCGGCAAGTTCGACAGCGACTCGTACGCGGTCTCCGGTGGTCTGCACGGCGTCGGTGTCTCCGTGGTGAACGCGCTCTCGACCAAGCTGATCGCCGAGGTCAAACGCGGCGGGCACAGCTGGCGCCAGGAATACACGGACCAGGTGCCCGGCGAGCTGCAGGACCTCGGCCCGGCCGAGGAAACCGGCACCATCATCAGCTTCTGGGCCGACGGCAGCATCTTCGAGACCACGACGTACAACTTCGAGACGATCTCCCGTCGTCTCCAGGAGATGGCCTTCCTCAACAAGGGCCTGACCCTTTCGCTGCGCGACGAGCGCGTCGCCGACGAAGAGACCGAAGAGGACGCTTCCGGCCAGGCGGCGCGGGTCAAGGAAAAGACCTACTGCTACCCCGGCGGTCTCGAAGACTTCGTCAAACACATCAACGGCAGCAAGGATCCGATCCACCCCAACGTGATCTCCTTCGAGGCCAAGGGCACCGGCCTCGAGGTCGAGGTCGCCATGCAGTGGAACAACGGTTTCACGCCGTCGGTGTACACCTTCGCCAACACGATCAACACGCACGAGGGCGGCACGCACGAAGAGGGCTTCCGCGCCGCGCTCACCCGCGTCGTCAACGCGTACGCGCGCGAGAAGAAGCTGCTCAAGGAGAAGGACGCCAACCTGACCGGTGACGACGTGCGCGAGGGTCTCGCCGCGATCGTCTCGATCAAGCTGTCCGAGCCGCAGTTCGAAGGCCAGACCAAGACCAAGCTGGGCAACAGCGAGGCCAAGACGTTCGTGCAGCAGACGTCGAACGAGTGGCTGGCCGACTGGTTCGAGCGCAACCCCACCGAGTCGAAGACGATCATCAACAAGTCGATCTCCTCGGCCCACGCGCGGATGGCCGCCCGCAAGGCGCGCGACCTGGTCCGCCGCAAGGGCGCGCTGGAGATCGGCGGGCTGCCCGGCAAGCTCAAGGACTGCCGCTCGACCAACCCGTCGGAATGCGAGCTCTACATCGTCGAGGGTGACTCGGCCGGCGGTTCGGCCAAGGAAGGCCGCGACTCGATGTACCAGGCGATCCTGCCGATCCGGGGCAAGATCATCAACGTCGAGAAGGCCCGTATCGACCGCGTCCTCAAGAACACCGAGGTCCAGTCGCTGATCACCGCGCTCGGCACCGGTATCCACGACGAGTTCGACCTCGAGAAGCTGCGCTACCACAAGATCGTGCTGATGGCCGACGCCGATGTCGACGGCCAGCACATCACCACGCTGCTGCTCACCCTGCTGTTCCGCTTCATGACCCCGCTCATCGAGCACGGCCACGTGTTCCTCTCGCGGCCGCCGCTGTACAAGATCAAATGGCCGCGCCAGGAGCCGGAGTACGCGTACTCCGACCGCGAGCGCGACGCCGTCATCCAGGCGGGTGTCGAGGCGGGCCGGAAGCTGCCCAAGGACGACGCGATCCAGCGCTACAAGGGTCTCGGCGAGATGAACGCCGAAGAGCTGTGGGAGACCACGATGGACCCGGCGAACCGGCTGCTCGGCCAGGTCACCCTGGACGACGCCGCGCAGGCCGACGATCTGTTCTCCGTCCTGATGGGCGAGGACGTCGAGGCGCGCCGCTCCTTCATCACGCGCAACGCCAAGGACGTTCGCTTCCTGGACGTCTAGCCGTCCCCGCTCTCTTTTGTCCCTTCAGGACTGCTCCCACGAGAAGGACCTCATGACGGAAACCTTGCCGCCGGCTCCGGACCACGACCGGATCGAACCGGTCGACATCCAGCAGGAGATGCAGCGCTCCTACATCGACTACGCGATGAGCGTCATCGTGTCGCGGGCGCTGCCGGACGTGCGGGACGGCCTCAAGCCGGTGCACCGCCGCGTGCTGTACTCGATGTTCGACTCCGGCTTCCGCCCCGAGCGCGGGTACAACAAGTGCTCCCGCGTCGTCGGCGACGTGATGGGCAACTACCACCCGCACGGTGACTCCGCGATCTACGACGCGCTGGTGCGGCTCGCCCAGCCGTGGTCGCTGCGGTACCCGCTGATCGACGGGCAGGGCAACTTCGGCTCGCCGGGCAACGACCCCGCCGCCGCCATGCGGTACACCGAGTCCCGGCTCGCGCATCTCGCGATGCACATGCTGCAGGACATCGAAGAAGACACCGTCGACTTCTCCGACAACTACGACGGCCGCACCCAGGAGCCCGACGTCCTGCCGTCGCGCTTCCCGAACCTGCTGGTCAACGGCGGTTCCGGGATCGCGGTCGGGATGGCGACCAACATCCCGCCGCACAACCTGCGCGAGGTCGCCGACGGCGTCAAATGGGCGCTGGAGAACTACGACGCGACCGACGACGAGCTGCTCGCCGCGCTGCTCGTCCGGATCAAGGGCCCGGACTTCCCGACCAAGGCGATGATCCTCGGCACCTCCGGCATCGAGGACGCGTACCGCACCGGCCGCGGCTCCGTGCGCATGCGCGCGGTCGTCGAGGTCGAAGAGGACGCCAAGGGCCGGACCATCCTGGTCGTGTCCGAACTGCCGTTCCAGGTCAACCCGGACAACCTGGTCGAGAACATCGCGAACCTCGTCCGCGACGGCAAGCTCACCGGCATCTCCGACATCGCCGACGAGTCCAACAGCCGCAGCGGCATGCGGATCGTCGTCACGATCAAACGCGACGCCGTCGCGAAGGTCGTGCTGAACAACCTGTTCAAGCACACCCAGCTGCAGCAGAACTTCGGTGTCAACATGCTGGCCCTGGTCGACGGCGTGCCCCGCACGCTGCGCCTGGACCAGATGATCCGGCACTACGTGAAGCACCAGATCGAGGTCATCGTCCGCCGGACCCGGTACCGGCTGCGGAAGGCCGAGGAACGCGCCCACATCCTGCGCGGTCTGGTCAAGGCGCTGGACATGCTCGACGAGGTCATCGCCCTGATCCGGCGGTCGCCCTCGGCCGAAGAGGCCCGGCCCGCCCTGATGAGCCTGCTCGACGTCGACGAGATCCAGGCGACCGCGATCCTCGACATGCAGCTCCGCCGCCTCGCG
This sequence comes from Amycolatopsis thailandensis, assembly GCF_042723255.1. Classification (NCBI taxonomy): domain Bacteria; kingdom Bacillati; phylum Actinomycetota; class Actinomycetes; order Pseudonocardiales; family Pseudonocardiaceae; genus Amycolatopsis; species Amycolatopsis thailandensis. The sequence continues at coordinate 66,359 of NZ_JBHXJK010000001.1, read as the reverse complement.
GCACTGGAGCGGCAGCGGATCATCGACACCCTCGCCGAGATCGAACTCGAGATCGCCGACCTCAAGGACATCCTCGAGAAGCCCGAGCGGCAGCGCACGATCATCGCCGAGGAGCTCCAGGAGATCGTCGACAAGTACGGCGACGACAGGCGCACCAAGATCATCCCGTTCGACGGCGAAGTCTCGGTCGAAGACCTCATCGCCGTCGAGGACGTCGTCGTCACCATCACCCGCACGGGGTACGCCAAGCGGACGAAAACCGACCTGTACCGCTCGCAGAAACGCGGCGGCAAGGGCGTCCAGGGCGCGACCCTCAAACAGGACGACATCGTCCAGCACTTCTTCGTCTGCTCGACGCACGACTGGATCCTGTTCTTCACGAACAAGGGCCGCGTCTACCGCGCCAAGGCCTACGACCTGCCCGAGGCCAACCGCAACGCGCGCGGCCAGCACGTCGCGAACCTGCTCGCGTTCCAGCCCGACGAGAAGATCGCCCAGGTCATCGAGATCCCGAACTACGAGGTCGCCCCGTACCTCGTGCTCGCGACCCGCCGCGGCCTGGTGAAGAAGACCAAGCTCACCGACTTCGACTCCAACCGCGCCGGCGGCCTCATCGCCGTCAACCTGCGCGAAGGCGACGAACTCGTCGGTGCGGTCCTCGCGGCCGCCGAGGACGACCTGCTCCTCGTGTCCGCGGAAGGCCAGTCGATCCGCTTCCACGCCACCGACGAAGCACTGCGCCCCATGGGCCGCGCGACGTCCGGTGTCCTCGGCATGCGGTTCAACGACGGCGACGAACTGCTCGGCATCAACGTCGTCCAGCCGGACAAGTTCCTCCTCGTCGCCACCGGCGGCGGCTACGCCAAGCGCACCCCCACCGACGACTACCCGGTCCAAGGCCGCGGCGGCAAGGGTGTGCTCACCATTCAGTACGACCAGAAACGTGGCAGGCTGGTGGGCGCGGTCATCGTCGACGCCGAAGACGAGCTCTACGCGATCACCTCCAGCGGCGGGGTGATCCGCACTTCGGCCGGGCAGGTGCGCAAGGCAGGCAGGCAGACGAAGGGAGTGCGGCTGATGAATCTCGACGAAGGAACCACTCTTCTCGCGGTCGCACGCAACGCGGACGAGCCCTCAGACGTCGCCACTGCAGGTAGTACTGAAGGAGAAGACACCCCGGCGTCGGAGCAGTAGACGACGCCCCACGTACTGGGTAAGGACTGACACCTCGTGACACCATCCGAGAAGCCCGAAGCAGGCGGCGCGCAGGCGGGATCGTCAAGCCCGCCTTGGCAGCGTGACAGCGGTGCCGGGGAACCCGAAGGCTCCAGTGAGCAGACGGTCTCGGTGTCTTCGGTCGCCACCGAAGACGTGGCCCACTCGGAACCGAAGCAGGACGCGACAACCGTGACCGACTATCACGGGGTAAGCGGCACGGCCGCGAGAAGGCTGTTCGGCGACAGCGGAGAGGGCGAACCCGCCCCCTCCGCCATCCCGTCCGCCTCCCGCACCCGTGCCACCCCCACGGCGCTCCGGCGCCCCGGCCGCGGACCGCGTCGCGCCAGCCTGCAGATCAAACGCTTCGACCCCTGGTCGGTGCTGAAACTGTCCCTCGTCCTCGGCGTCGCACTGTTCTTCGTGTGGCTCGTCGCCGTCGGCGTCCTCTACACCGTCCTCGACGGCATGGGCGTCTGGGACAAACTCAACGGGACCTACTCCTCGCTCGTCGGAGGAGAAGGAGCCGACGCACCGGCCGACCCGCTGATCAGCGCCGGCCGCGTCTTCGGGATCGCGGCCATCCTCGGCGCCATCAACATCGTGCTGATCTCGGCCCTCGCCACCGTCAGCGCGTTCATCTACAACGTCTCCGCCGACCTCGCCGGAGGCCTCGAAGTGACCCTTTCCGAACGAGAGTGACCCGGTTGCAGGACGCCGCGAGGCGTCCTGTAATCTTCTCCTCGTTCGGGCCCATAGCTCAGGCGGTTAGAGCGCTTCGCTGATAACGAAGAGGTCCCAGGTTCAAGTCCTGGTGGGCCCACCCGATTGCCCGGTCTGTGTTCGCGGAAAGCGCGAACCCGGATCGGGTGTTTTTCGTTTCTGGGGGTCGAACCCCCAGACCCCCGCCAGGAGGGGCTCCGCCCCCTGGACCCCCCGGCGTTGGGGTGCGTGGCGTAGTGACGTGCGGGTGGCGTTGGGCTTGGGCCCTGGCGGGCCCATCGCGGTGGGGAAGAGACGGCGGCTCGAAAGCGTTATGGCTGTGGCCCTGTCGGTTTTCTCTTCCCGGCAGGGTTCTTGGTTCCACGTGGAACGTGGGGGCCGAGGGGTTGCGGAGCCGGGTGCAGTAGCATCGGTGGGTAAGCGGAGCAACTCGGCAGGAAGAGGGGGCTTCTGATGAAGAAGCTGTTGGCACTCGCGGTCATCGCGGGCGGCGTGCTGTTCGTGATCAAGCGCAACAAGGCCGCCAAGGCCGAGGCCGACCTCTGGCGTGAGGCCACCGCGCCGACCGAGCGCCCGCTCGGCGCCGTTTCCACGAACGGAAGCGCCCCGACCAAGGCCGCGGACGCGTCCCGCAACAACTGATTCGGCGCAGGCGGTTATCATGATCGCCTGCGATCCGGGGCTGTAGCTCAATTGGTAGAGCACCGCCTTTGCAAGGCGGGGGTCAGGGGTTCGATTCCCCTCAGCTCCACAAGTTTTACCAGCGGTTTCACCGCTCCCGACGATCCCGAAGTTGATCAATGGGAGCCATGGTGGGTGCGGGTACGATCAATCCGTGGCCAAACAGGCGGCTAGCAAGGCCCGAGACCGCGGTTCTATCGAGCGCCGCGGCAACTCGCTGCGCATCAAGGTCTACGCCGGAATCGACCCGCTGACCGGCAAACGCCTCTATCTCACCGAGTCGACGACCGACGAGAAGGAAGCCAAGCGCATCCTCACCCGCCTGCTCGCCGAGGTCGACGAGGAGCGCCATGCGCGCAGCAACGGAACTCTCCGCGTCGCGATGGAGGACTGGCTCCGGATCGCCGAGCTGGGTGACGAAACCCGCGACACTTACGAGATGTACGCCCGCCGCTACATCTATCCCGCCTTCGGCGATCAGCCACTCGCGAAGATCCGCGTCCGGATGCTCGACGAGTTCTATGCCGACCTTCGCCGCTGCCGGATGCGATGTGACGGCCGCCCATTCCTGGAGCACCGCATCGACGGCCCGCACGAGTGCAGGACCGTGAAGCACAAACGTCCGCCAGGACGGCCGCCCGCCGGCGGCTACCCGCCGCACGACTGCGCGACCACCGGCTGCCGCGTCATCGAATGCCCGCCACACTCTTGCCGCCCGCTCGCCAAAGCAAGCGTCCTCAAAGTCCACTTCATGATCAGCGGCACTTTCTCCGCAGCCCAGCGATGGGAGTGGGTGAAGAGCAACCCTGCCGAACTGGCAGTCAAGCCGAGCGCGCCGAAGCCGGACCCCAAGCCGCCAACTCCCGAACAGGCTGCCGAAATCATCACCGCGGCCTGGGGACAGGACGACGTCTGGGGGACGCTGGTCTGGCTCGTCATGGTCACCGGCGTCCGCCGCAGTGAACTGGTCCGGATTCGCTGGCGCGACGTCCAATTCACCAACAAGATCCTTGCCGTGCACGAGACGAAGAGCGACCAGCCGCGGCGAATCTCGCTCGACGACGCCACAATCGAGGTTCTGCGCGATCTACGCGGTCATTACGAGGAGCGGATGCGCACGCTCGAAGTCGCATCGACGGACGATGCGTACCTGTTCTCCTATGCGCCAACGTTTGACCGGCCGTGCGACCGCTCCGCCATCACCCATCGCTACGCGCGGATGTGTGCCTCGATCGGGATCGACAGCCACCTGCACGCGCTGCGGCACTACTCGGCCACCGAGTTGATCCTCGCTGGCGTCGATATCCGTACAGTCGCTGGCCGACTTGGCCACGCCGACGGTGTCACGACCATGCGGGTGTACGCCGCCTGGGTCGCCGAGGCCGACAAGCGCGCGGCCGATATCCTCGGAGGTAGAATGAAGCGCCCGGGCCGCATGCAGGTTCATCCGGAAAACCTGTCCGTTGGCGTAGCGGTGCCGCACGACGTCAAGCGCGCAGTCTGTTCGCGGTGGCCAGTTCGCGGGGAGTCGTGGGCTTCAGCCGCGGAAGGCGAGTTCGCCGAACTGTGCCGCAGCTACGAAGCTAAACCGCAGAAGGTTTTAGCCGCCCGCTATGGGCTCGTTGTGTCGGTCGAAACACCCAGTGGGCTACTGATCATGAAGTCGACGCCTGATCCTGCTGGCGCTCTCCAGGCTCGCGCAGCGCAACGGCTCGCAATGCTCGGCGTGGCGCCGGTTGTCCACCAGGTCGTTGAGTCGACCGTTAGCACGTGGACAGTGATGGACCAGGTACAGCCAGGTACGAAGGACATTCGGTCTGCGTCGGTTGACGAACTCGCCGCCATCCTTCGTCCCCTTGCTGGGGCCTTGCAGTCTCAGGAGTTCCCTCCGATCTCCAACTGGCTGCGCGAGCGTCTACTCGGTGGTGACGTGCTGGACCTTCCGCCCGGCGCCGAGGCGGCGAGCGACGAAGAACGCGAGCGAGCCCTGCCGATCCTCGCTCAGCTCGTCGTAGACGAGTCGCGCTCCTTGTGTCATGGGGACCTTTCGTCTGGGAATGTGCTTCGCGGCGAACGCGGGCTGCTGTTGATCGATCCTCGTGCAGTTTCTGGAGACCGCGAGTACGACGCTGCTGTACTTGCTCTCAAGGCTGGTCGTCCGGTTGGCGAGCTGGCACGTCGACTTCAACTTGATGTTTCTCGTGCCGAGGCGTGGGGAGCTGTCGCCGTCGCAGCTCGTGTCTGAATTGGACAGTGGTGCGCGGTCTACAAAGGCGTGCGAACGTCCAACAAGTCGCTCATTGCCCCAATGATCGCGTCAGCCCCAAGGTGCTCGAACCGTTCGCGCTTGCCGACTTTATTTGCGTAGCCGACGGCGACGGCCCCTGCGGCCCGCGCGGCCTCGATGTCCGTAGCGGAATCACCAATCATGAGGCAATCGGTAACCGCACAACCCAGGATCGCGGCCGCGCGGTGGAGCAAATGAGGGTGAGGCTTCAGTAAGCTGGGGTCTGGATTGACCCTCGAAGACACACTGGCCACGAGGGAATCGAGACCGTGCTCCTCCAGGTAGGCATGCACCGCTGCGGCGGAATTGTTGCTCACGACGACCACCGGTCGGCCGGACTCGCTGAAATGTCGGAGTACTGCATCCGCGTCGGGAGTCGGCTCGGCGCGAAGTACCGCCATCTTCTCAAGTTGGGCGAGTTCCGCCTCTGCGCTGACGAGTTTTGTCGGTTCGTAGCGGGCGACGTAACCAAGTAGCTCGAATGGTTCCTGCGTCTCTGGCGCAGCATCGAGCCTGAGAGCAGTCCGTAACTCGTGAGCGACGGCCGCTGGAGTGAAGGTGCTGAAGACCGAGCAAACGGGTCCGTCAAAGTCGAGCAGAACGCTAGACGTCCGTGTTAGTGCAGCTACGAGCTGCTCGGAGGTCATGGCTGGTAGTCCCTGCCTACGGTGGTCCACAGGGAGTCGAACCACATCCGTGACTGCCGAGTAAACTGTGACGCGAGGCTGTCCTCGTCACCGTCTGCCGAGTAGTGGAACAGAATCGCGTCCTTGCCCATCAGGTCCCAGATCGCTGTCCGCTCACCGTCGAGCGCTACTTGGTGCTCTTGAACGGGGTAGTACCCGAAAAACGTCTCGCTGTTGTTGATTACGTACAGTTTGAACAGCGGCACAGCGGGGTTGACCCGCACATGTGCTTTCGCGTCCGGGACGAGGCCAAGGTCTGCAAGCTCACTCACCGCGTCCACGATCGCGAGCGTATGCCGCTCCATGATTCGGGTGGCCCGCGCACGGAAGGCGGGGCTGTCGGCGAGGTCGTCGACCTGGGCGGGCAACGTCCACGGTCGGCGCGGATCTGGCACGAGTAGCCGAATCGATAGCGAGTCGGGCCGGAGACGACCGTCACGGATCTTGTCCAGCGGCTCGGTGATGGCGCCGTGCAGCGTCTCACCGGAGAAGCCGGCGAAATCGACAGAGACCTCGGGTTGCTCGAAGGCGCGCTCAAGGTGAGACCGCAGGTCCACCGGTCGCTGAGTGCGCTCTCGGACATAGACGCCGCTGCCCTGCCGGGACACGACCAGACCTTCGTCGCGCAGTAGTCGGATGGCCGTCTGCACAGTCATCCGGGCAACGCCGAACTGCTGCGACAGCTCCGGGCCTGACGGCAGCTTCTCGCCCGGCTTGAACGTCTTCGTCAAGATCGCGGCGCGTAGTGCGTTCGCGACCTGCTGATAGGGCGGCCGAGGATCGTCCGGGTCGAGTTGCATGCAGCTCAGGGTACGACCTCTTTGCACATCCGAGCTAGCCAGCCTAGACAGGCAGTTGACATGGCTAGCCATGCTGGTTATCTTCAAACATGTCCAGCCAACCTAGACAAATTTGAGGGGTTGGGACACCGAAAGTAAACGGCCCGAGCGGGGGTGCCACCCCGCCCGGGCCTCGCATCGGACATTTGGAGACCCAGATGCAGGAACAAGCTACGACACAAGACGGGCAGACCGCTCGCGGCCAGACTCGTGAACTGCTTCGCGATATTGCGCTGCAGGCTGCGATGAGGAAGCGCACGGCTGGGGTGCCGACCTACACAGTGCCCGAGGCCGCGGCGCTGCTGAGTCTTTCCCAGGAGTACGTCTACCGCCTGATCCACGCCGACGCGTTCCCCGCACTCCAGCTTCGCCGTGGCGCAGGACAGGGCCGCTATGTCGTGCCAGCGAAAGCCGTCGAGCAGCTGCTCGACTTCGCCGCGAAGGCTGGCAACTGCGTTGACGTCGCCGAGTGGGTTGACGCTTGGCGTGCGACTTCGGCTGGAGGTGCGGCCTGATGCGCACGTTCGGGGCTCTTCTAACGGCAGTCGTGTTGACCGCGCTGGGGAATTTGCTGAGCGACTGGCACGTGAAGGCCGCGGTGGTGTGGCCGTGGTTCGTGGTCGCGGGCGTCGCGGCCGGCGTGTTCGGCCTGGCGGAGCTGGTGAAGGGGAACGCGGCACGGCTGGTGACGGTCGCGGCCGGGCTGACCGGCTTGTCGATCTGGTTCGCGGGCTGGGTTCCTGCCGAGACGCCGGGCTACGAGGTATGGCCATGGGGTCTGCTGTTCGGTGGCCCGGTTCTGGCCGTGGCGGCGTTTGTGGCTTTGCGTGGCCGGAATGGTTCGTCGGGGTTGATCGGGAAGTGGTCGCGGCGTTCGCGCCGCAATGGTGGTGTGGCGTCGCGGTGGCAGATCTGGCGGGTGGCGTCGAAGTCGGCGATGCGGCGTAAGGCGAAGGTGCTGAAGCCGGGGTTGAAGCGGGCGATGTGGTGGACCCGCCGCCGGGTGCCGGTGACCGAGTACGCGACGGCGGTGGCGCGGGTGGGGTTTCAGCGGATCTGGTCGCCGGTGGAGGACGTGACGTTGCGGCTGGGTGGGCCGCGGTCGGGGAAGACGGGGGAGCTGGCGTGCCGGATCCTCGACGCCCCGGGCGCCGTGATCGCCACCTCCACGCGGACGGACCTGATCGAGCTGACTGCGCAGCTGCGCGAGCAGCAGCACGGTCCGGTGTTCGTGTTCAACCCGTCGGGGTTGGGGAAGCTGGACTCGACGATCACGTTCGACCCGCTGGCCGGATGCTCGAACCCGGTGACCGCGACGCACCGCGCCGGCGATCTGCTGCCGGATGGGGGCAGTGACGAGCGGGAGCATTGGGTGTCGCAGGCCCGCCGCGCTTTGGCGACGCTGATGCACGCGGCCGCCCTCGGTGAGCTGGCCATGGTGGATGTGCAGTCGTGGGTGGCGGACCCGGAGGGTGCGGCGGATGAGGTGCTGCGGCTGTTGCGCCGATCCAGCGAGCCGGCGTTCGAGACCACGGCGCGGCAGTTCCTGACCACGAACGACCGCACGAGGTCGTCGATCACGACGACGATCATGCCCGCGCTGGGGTGGTTGACCGACCCGACCGCGCGGGCCGCGGCCACGGGTGGTGCGTTCGACGTCGCCGATCTGCTCGAACAGCGCGGCACCGTGTACATGCTCGGCGCCGAGGAAGGCCACACCGCCCCGCTGGTGGCGGCGCTGACGTCGCACATCGCCCGCGAGGCCCGCCGCATCGCGTCGGAATCCCCGGGTGGGCGGCTGGATCCGGCGTTGACGATGGTGCTGGATGAGGCGGCGCTGATCTGCCCGGTTCCGTTGGACAACTGGACCTCGGATATGGGTGGCCGCAACATCACCATCCACATCGGAGCTCAGTCGCGTGCGCAGCTGCGGAAGCGGTGGGGCGACACGGGGTGTGCGGCGATCCTGACGAACTCCTCGACCCTGCTGGTGCTGGCCAACCAGAAGGACCCGGACGACCTACAGGCGTATTCGCTGCTGACCTCGGATCGGCACGAGATGGTCGCCACCGAGGACGTCGACGGGCACGTCACCGGCCGGACGCCGCAGCGGGTTCCGGTGCTGTCGCCGGGGCAGATCTCGCAGCTGCCGGAGTTGCACGCGGTGATCGTGCGGCGGGGGATGCCCGCCGCGATCGGGACACTGCAGATGGCGTGGAAGCGCCGCGAGGTGAAAGCGATCGAGCGCCGCTGGCGTCACGCCGAGCTGATGATCCGCTGGGCCGACCGCCGCGAGCTATGGCTGACCAAGGCCGGGGCGTTCGTGGACATGCTCGCCGACCGCGTCGAGCCGTGGGTGGCTCGTGCGCAGGACTGGGCCGCCGAGCGTCGGGCCGCTCGTGTCGAGGCGGTCGTGCCGCCGCAGGCCGAGCACGAGGCCGGCGCGGTCCGGATCCAGGCGGTGCGCCTCGACGGCGACCCGACGCCTGCCGACGGCACCAGGTCAGCCGATCCGCTGGCCGCGCTGGACGCCGAGCTCGACGCGCACATCGCCGGTACGGGCGAGGTCCCGGGCGGCGATGAGCGCGGGGAGGGCCGGACGCGATGAACCCGAATCAGCCCTTCATGCCGGTCGACACGTTCCGGATCACCGGCGTGATCGAGCAGCTGGCCCGCGACTTCGCCACACACTCCGGCGAATCCCGGCGCCTGGTCGCGATGCTGGTGGAGATCATCGTGTGGCGCACGGTCAACGGCCAGACCACCGAGCAGATCACCGCGTTCCTCAACGCCCACATCGCGCCCGGCGTCCGCGACGACTTCGTCGACTGGGTCGTGTCCGAGACCGGCCGTCGCCTGAACTCCGTCCCGGGCGGTGACAGGCGATGACCGCGATCGAGTCGAGGTTGCACGCGTTGCTCAAAACTGGGCACGCGGTGGTGAACGCCCGCTACGACACGACCGAGCCCTACGCGGTCACGTTCGGATTCCCCGGCGCCGAGTGGGTGATCAGCAGGGAACTGCTCGCCGAGGCGCTGCACTGCGGACAGGCCGGGATCGGCGACGTCCGAGTCACCGCACCCGGCGACCTGATCACCGTCGGCCTGAGCACGCCCGAAGGTTCCGGCTGGGTGGTGTTCCGCCGTGACGATCTCGCCGAGCTCGTCGCCGCCACCTTCGATGCCGTCCGTCCCGGCACTGAGTCCGACGCGATCGACTGGTCCCAGGCGGCCGAGGTGTTCCCGGGGGTGAGCCTCCGATGAGCGCCCCCACGGCACCGCGGGTGTGGCTCGCCGCCGGCGTCGCCCACCGGCCCGCGCCGGACGACGCGCCGGTGGTGCGCGACGACCTGATGCACCTGTGGTTCCCCGGCGACGACGGGCACTGGCACACCGCCGACAACCGTCACCACGCCGCCTGGACCGAACTCCACGCCCGCTTCGACCTCGTTGAGGTGATCGACCGATGACGTCCACTCACCCTGTACTCCTTACCGATGTTCCGGCGACCATGATCGCCAGGGTTTCCGAGCTGTCGACGCTCGGTCGCCGCACCATGATCGACGACGAGGTCCAGGCGCTGCGGCCGCTCTTCGCGAGGTACGACGACACCGAAGAAGCCGTGATCGCGCTGCACGCGGTGTTCCTGCGCAAGGCCGCGATGATCTCCTGCCCGGATGACTTCGCCGTGCCCGCGGCCGTGCTGTTCGGACTCGGCCGCGCGCTGCGGCCGGGGTGCCGGATCGTGCCCGATGACGTGGTTCTCAACGTCCTCGCCCACACGATCCGCGCGGCACTGGCCGCCGCCGAAGACCGGGACACAGTCGACACCCGGCGGCACCTGGAACTGGCCCGGTCGTGGATGGCGCACGCCCACCTGGTCGCCGGTGTCGAGAGCGGCGGTGCCCGATGAGCGCCGACGAGAAGAAGGAACCCGAGTTCGCGACGTCGGCGGCGGTGGCCGGTCTGGCCCGTGAGGTCGAGGGCCTGAGGCTGACGATGGAGGCGGTGACCCCACTACCGGAGCGGGTGGAAGCCCTGCACGAGGTGGTCGAGCCGTTGCCGGAGCAGGTCACGAAGCTGGCCAAGGTCGTCAAGGCCCTGGTGGAGCAGCTCAACGACGAGGAACCCGGGACGAAGACCCGGCCCCTGTCGTGGCTCGACCTCGCGGACGGCGCGGACGCCGACGGCGCCGACGAGGCGCAGACGGTCCTGACGGAGCTGTCGTTGTGGCTGACGCGGGTGTATCTGCGCTACCACGGCGCCGAGCTCCCGGAGTGCTGGTGGTGGCACCCCGACGTGGTCGAGGAACTCGTCAGCCTGATGCGGTCGTGGCTCGCGGCCTACGTCGACCGGGACGCCACGGTGGCGCGGGCGGCGGACTGGCATGACCGGTACCGGCCGGGTGTGGTGAAGCGGATCAAGGCGGCGACCGGGAACTGTTCGCTGGAGAACCACCAGGACGGCGGCACCCTGTTCCTGCCCGGGTCGCGTGTTCCGTCCGGGACGGCGCTGGCGTCGATCGCCGCGTGGTGGGGGACCGCCCGCACCGAGACCGCGCCGGAGCCGGACGCCGAGGTCGTCGCGGACGCTCGTGCGGCCGAGGCCGCGCGCCGCCGCGTCGGAGGTGGTCGGCGATGACCGAGTGGATGGATCAGCTGACCCAGGCCGCGACCCGGCTGGCCGCGGAACGGCACCGCGATATCGCGTTCCTGCGCTCCACCGCCGCCGCCGGGGCCACCGACCCGGTGGTGCGGGCACGGTTGGAACGCGAAACCGCCGAGGCCACCGCCCTCGCCGACGGCTACGCCGCCCGGGCCGCCGAGCTGGCCGTCGGCAACGAGCCGTGGGAAGAGGCGGAGATCGCGCAGCAGGTCGAGCAAGCTCGTGTGGCCGCGACGTATGACGTGCTCGACGGACCTGGCGAGACCACGGAGCAGTTGCGGCGGCGGGAGATCGCCGACGCGACGATGCTCTCGTACCTGACGTGGCAGCGGGAAGGTGTTCCGCCGCAGGAGATCGCGCAGCGGCTGGAGCGGGTCTCGCCGATCGGTGCGAAGGCCGTCAGCGACTACGAGCAGCTTCTCGCCATCGGCTACGAGCCTGACGAGGCGCGGGCGATCGCCGCCGACACCGCCGCTCAGGACCCCGTCCCCACCGACGGCGCCGCCGAGGACGAGGCCGAAGTGGATCTGTTCGAGCCGGACGTGCCCGACCCCGTCGCCGCCGAGGTCGAGCAGCTGGCGTTCGACCACAACGACCGGGTCGGGCGGGACGCGGTGGCGATGTTCGAGAAGGCCCGCGAGGACGGGCGCAGCGAGGACGACGCCTCTGAGGAGGTGCTGGGTACCTTCCCTGTCGAGGACGTCCCGGTCGCCGACACCGCGCTCGGTCACTACCTGGAATACCGCCGGGACGGGTTCGAACCGACCACCGCCGCCGAGCTCGCCGCCCTGGTCGCCGCCGACGAGCTGACCCCTTTCGAGTTCGGACGCGAGCCCACGGTGGACGACACCGACGCCGCCGGCTTCGAGGACCCGGAGGTGGTGGTGATCGACCCGGACGAGCTGATGCCCGCCGGGGAGGCGATGCGGAACTACGACGTCGCCTCCGATGCGGTGGGTCGCTTCGCGCAGCTGCGCTCCGAGGGCTGGGACGACGACGCCGCGCACCGCCGCGCGGTCGAAGCCAGTGACGACGACCCCAGGCTCGCGAACGCGGCCGTCCTGTCCTACCGCAGCCAGCTCGCCGCCGGCCAGGACCACGAGGCGGCCCGCTCCGCGGCTGTCACCGACACCGCCGCCGAGTTCACCTCACGCATCAGCGCCGAGCAGGCCGACCAGGTCCGCGCCGCACTCACCTATCCCGCCGACGCCATCGAGCACACGGCGGACCACGACACCGGAGAAGGGTCCACTGTGGATGCCAACGAACGGGGAACCTCCGCACAGGCCGGGGACGCTGTCGCCGGTGAGTCCATGATGTTCGGGGCGTTCATGCCGGGGCAGGTGGTCCGGAGCCGGATCACCGGTGAGCTTTCGACCGTCACCGGTGACGCGGCGATGTGGGACCCGGCGTTCTACGCGCCTGCCGACGAGATCGAGGCACCCGAGGTTCCCGAGCAGGCCCCGAGACCGGGCAGCTGGATCGCCCGGAACCTGCCCGCGCGCGACGACTTGCCGCAGATGGACTTGCGGGCCGCGATCGAGGCTGTGGCCGAGCACAGCCGTGTCGAGGACGACTACCCGGGCTTGACCGCGCGCGACGCCGCCGCCACGGCCCGGGAACTGACCACGGAAGACATTTACGGCGGGATCGACAACCACGCGACCCGCGCCGCCTACCTCACCGTGCTCAACGCGTTCACCGAGGACATCGACCAAGCCCTCGGCGGGCTCGACGACACGGACGTCGTGCTGGGCCGCATCGACCAGGTCCTCGCCGACGAAGACGTCGAGTCGCCGTTGGCTGACCGGGTCGTCGAATGCGGGCACGCGGTCGAGGCAGCCGAGTCCGCGGTGCAGCACCACGAGAACACCGTCGCGGACACCGAACGCGCGGAGCGGTGTGCCCGCTGGAACGTCGAGGACGAGACCGATGAGGACGCCGCCGGCGACGTTGACGAGTGGGGGCGGGGATGAGCGTGGACGAGGTGACGACGCGTCGGGAGGAAGCCCGGGCGGACCGGGCCGCGGTCGCCGAGCAGCGCCGCGCGGACAAGGCCGCGGAGCGGGCGGAGGAGCGCGAGGACCAGCGGTTGGCGTTCGAGCAGCGCCGTGCGGCCGAGACTGCCAGGCAGGAAGCGCGGGCGGCGAAGAGCGCCGAGCGGAAAGCGGCTCGGATCCGGTTCGCGAAGATGCTGGTGGCGGCGAGCCGCAAGCATGCCCTGGATCTGTTGTTCGTGCCGGTGATCCTGGTTCCGGCGATCCTGGCGTGGTCGGCGATGGCCGAGTACGGCAAGCAGGTGTTCGGCCCGGTCGGGGTGCTGCTGCCGTTGTTCAGCGAGGCGGCGATGTGGGCGTTCGCCGCCGCGGTGACGATCGGGGTGCGCCGGGGCGAGCCGACCGGCTGGCTGAAGGCGGGGGTGTGGGTGTTCGCGGCTGTCGCGGCGGGCTTGAACTTCCTGCACGGCTACTCGACCGGACATCACTGGGACACCGGTGTGGTGATGGCCGTGGTGTCCATCGGCGGCGTGGTCGTCCACCAGTTGATCACCGCCCGCCCGGCGGCGAAGCGCGCGAAGACCGTTCCAGCGAACCGCCCGTCCACGGCGACCGTCCAGCCGGAGCCCGTCCAATCGGATCGGCCGTCGGCCGGGTCCGTCCAATCGGATCCTGTTCGGCCGGACCCGGTGGACGCGTCCAGTGCGTCCGTGGCGGGTGAACGTCCAGCCGGACAACCGGAATCTGTTCAGCCGGGCGAGGCGGAGGGACAGCCCGGTCGCGCGTCGTCGCCGGAGCGTCCAGTGGTGTCGGCGTCGTCGCCGAAGCGGGACCGGGCGTTGCACGAGGCCCGCAAGCACCAAGCGGTCCACGGCAGTCTCCCGACCGTCGACCAGCTCTCTGAAACCGCCCAGGTCTCCCGAGGCACCGCCGGAACCGTCCTCAAAGAACTTCGGGAACAGCCTCATCACCTTCACGTCATCACGAACCACAGCACCACCAAGGCCAACTCATGATCAGCAAGTCAGCCAGCAGCACATCACCACTTAGTAAGCCACCAACTCAGCCCAAGACACCCATTAGCCACTCACTCAGCAAGTACTCACCAACCAAGAAATCAGATGCACACCTATGCATCACGATCTGTCGGGCCGGTGCGCCCTGGCGGGCGCCCGGAACCGCGACCGCCGTTGTTGATCTTCAAAGCCTATTTGTTGATCTTGAAAGGTGGCCGGGATGCTGACGTTGTCGAACGGGTACTCGGTCTCCTACCTCACCGAAGAGGTCGCGAAAGGCCGCGAGAACTACTACACCGACGCGGTCGCCGAGGGCGAGCCGCCGGGCCGCTGGTACGGCGGCGGAGCCGAGAAACTCGGCCTCACGGGACTGGTCGACGAGCAGGACATGCGCGCGGTCTACGAGCAGTTCGTCGACCCCCGGGATGAGTTATTCAAGGATTCAGCGCGGTGGGCGGAGGCGTCCACTCTCGGCCACACCGGGCGGAACTATCCAACGGCGGACGAGTTGTACGCGGCCGCATTGGACAAGGAACCCGGGGCGACGGGTGAACGCCGCGAGGAGTTGCGGCTGGAGGCGAACAAGGCCGCGCGGAAGAACGTGGCCTTTCTGGACGCCACGTACAGCGTCCAGAAGTCCGTCACCGTTCTGCACACCGCGTTCGATGCGCAGCAGGTTCGCGCTGAACAGGCGGCTGGACAACTGAACGACGCGCTCGCCGCCGCCACGGCGGCGGGCGCGTCCCCGGCCGAACTCGCCGAAATCGGCCGCCAGCGCGACGACGCCCGCACCGCCGCTGCGTCGTGGCGGGCGCACCGCGACGCGGTCGAGGACGCGATCTGGGCCGGGAACCGCGCGGCGCTGGACTACCTGTCCGAGCACGCCGGGTACTCGCGAGTGGGGCATCACGGCGGGGCCGCCGGGAGGTTCATCGACGCCCACGACTTCGTCGTGGCGTCGTTCTTTCAGCACGATTCTCGTAACCACGATCCGCAGCTGCACATCCACAACGCGATCCTCAACCGTGTCGAAGGCGCCGATGGGCAGTGGCGCACGCTGGACGGCCGCGCGCTGTACGCGTACCGGGGCGCCGCGGCGGCGGTGGGAGAGCGCACCACCGAGGAACACCTCGCCAAGGCGCTCGGGATCCGATTCGCCGCACGGCCGGATGGGAAGTCCCGCGAGGTCGTCGGGATCGACCAGCAGGTGATGGATCTGTTCAGCTCCCGCCGCCGCGCGATCACGAAGAAGACCGCCGCCCTGGTCGAGACGTTCGAGGCGCGGTTCGGGCGGGAGCCGAACTCGCTGGAGCTGGACCGCTTGCAGCGGCAGGCCACGTTCGCCACGCGCAAGGCGAAGTCCCACGACGGCGAGACCACCGAGGCGCGCCTGGAGCGCTGGGACCGCGAGCTGCGCGCCGAGGTCGCCGACGGGCTCGCCGGCGTCGCCCGCGACGTCCTCAACCTCGACCACGGCCCGGGCGAAGCCGCCCAGTGGTCACCGGACGACGTGCTCAAGACCGCGTTGGCGGACGTTCAGTCCACCAAGTCGGGTTGGACCGCACCCGACCTGACGCGCGCGATCTCCGACGCGCTGCCGGACCACCTGGGCGACCTCGACGGCGCCCAGGTCGCCCGGCTGCTGGACACCCTCACCGCCGAAGGCGTGAAGCTCGCGACCCCACTCGCCACCGACCGCCCCGGCGTCGCCGTCCTGCCGGACGCGCTGAAGCTCGCGAACGGCGAATCTGCCTACGAGGGACCAGGCCGCCGCCTGTATGCGACGCCGGAGCACGTCCACACCGAACGCGCTCTCGCCGCGGCCACGGCCCGGGGCGGCGCCCCGGCGCTCGATGTGTCCGCAGTGGACGACTTCGTGTCGGCGCTCGCCGACGCGGGGATGGTGCTGGGCGCGGACCAGGCCGCCGCGGTGCGCGGCGTGCTGACCTCCGGCGCGGCGGTCGAGTCGCTGGTCGGCCCGGCCGGGACCGGGAAGTCCTTTGTGGTCGGCGCGCTCACGAAAGCCTGGGAGGACAACGACTTGTGGGGCGGCCAGTCCCGCCGTGTCGTGGGGTTGGCGTCGAGCCAGGTCGCCACCGACGTCCTCGCCGGCGAAGGGCTCACGGCGCGGAACATCGCCCGGTGGCTGGGCGTGCAGGCGAAGCTGGCCGAGGGCTCGACCCACCCCGAGCACGTCGAATGGGCGTTGAACCCCGGCGACCTGGTCGTGGTCGACGAGTCCGCCATGGCCAACACCGCCGACCTCGCCCGGATTCAGCACCATGTCGAGGCGGCGGGGGCGAAGCTGCTGCTGACCGGGGATCACCGGCAGCTGGCCGCCGTCGGTGCCGGGGGCGGCATGGACCTGATGGCGACCGCCGGGGCCGCGTACGAGCTGACCGAGGTCCGCCGGTTCCGCTCGGAGTGGGAGCGTGCGGCGTCGCTGCGGCTGCGCGACGGGGACGAGACGGTGCTCGGCGACTATCACAAGCAGGGCCGGATCCTCGACGGCGGAACCCGCGAACAGGCCGAGGCCACCGCCGGGAAAGCCTGGCTCGCGGATACCCTGGCGGGGAAGCACTCGATCCTGATCGTGGACACCAACGAGCAGGCCGCACACCTGTCCGCCGAACTGCGCAACGACCTCGTCCGGCTCGGCAAAGTCGCCGAGTCCGGGGTGCCTTTGGGGATGCAGGGCACCTACGCCGGCGTCGGGGACCTGGTCCAGGCCCGCTACAACGGCTGGCACCTCACCGGATTCGACGGCAACCCCGAGGCGCCGATCAACCGCAAGCAGTACCGCGTCCTCGACACCCGAGACGACGGCGGCCTCATCGTCGCCCGCGTCCTCGGGCGAGAGGACGGCGTCGGTGAAGTACTGGGGGAACGCATCACGCTGCCCGGCGCCTACGTGTCCGAGCACGTGGTGCTCGGCTACGCCTCGACCGTCCACAGCGCCCAGGGCCTCACCGTCGACACCTCGCACTCGGTGGTGACCGAGGCGACCGGCCAGGAAGCCCTCTACGTCGGGCTCACCCGAGGCCGCGAAGGCAACACCGCGCACGTCACCACAGCGACGGCCTATGAACTGGCGTCCCGGGTCGGCGAGGCCGATCAGCCGCACGGCGGGTTGATGGTGCAGGTGGATAGCCCGACCGGCGAGGTGGTCGACGTTGTGCGTAAGTCGCCGCTCGCGGTGCTCGCCGGCGCGTTCGAGGGCGCGGGTCCGCAACGGTCGGCGCTTCAGGAGGCGGCCGAGGCCGCCGCCGACAACGAGGCGATCCGCACCCCGGCGGAGCTTCTCGCCGACGCCACCGAGCTGGCCACCGCCGGACGCACGCAGCGCTGGCTCGACGAGCTGGTCGAGGAAGGGAAGCTGACGGAGAACCAGCGCGCGAGGATCGCCGCCGAGGACGGCGGCCCCACTCTCGCGCGGCTGCTGCGCCGCGCCGAGCTCGCCGGGCACGACCCACGCGAAGTCCTCGACCACGCCGTCACCGCCCGCACGCTGTCCGGGTCGCGGCAGCTGACGAACGTGATCCACCACCGCATCACCGACACCGTCACCCTCGACCCCGTCGGTGACTCCTACGCCGACTGGCTCCCGAAGGTCGACGACCCGCAATGGGCCACCTACCTGCGCACACTGGCCGACACCGCCGATCAGCGACGTCAGCTACTGGGCGACGAGCAGGCGAAGGAGCCCGAGCAGTGGGCGATCGAGGCGTTCGGCCCCGTTCCTGACGCTGCGGATGAGCGAGACGCGTGGATCGAGAAGGTCGGCGCGGTCGCGGCACACCGCGAGCTGACCGGACACGACGACCCCGAGACCGCGTTGGGTGCTGCCCCGAAGTCGGGGCAGGTCGAGGCGTACGCGTCGTGGCGCTCGGCCTGGCGCGTCCTTGGACGCCCGGAGTCCGGGCGGGATGAGCTGGAGATGTCCGACGGGCAGTTGCTGGTCCGGATGCGGGCGTGGGAGCGGGAGAAGGCGTGGGGGCCGGAGTTCGTCGGCCAGGAACTCGCCGGAACCCACCAGGCCCTAGACGCCCGCCGCCGGGACGCCGCGATGCGCCGCGCCGAGGCCGACGCCGTCGCTGACGAGGCCGAGCGGGAGCGGATGCTGCAGGAAGCGGCCGAGGCCGACGCGCTCGCCGACACCCTCGCCGCTCGCGCGGCGGAGCTGGAAGGCGCGGACGAGGCGCGGGCGCTGTGGTACGCCCACACCGCCGAAACCCGCGCAGCGGCCGACCGTGCCAGTGCGGAGATCTCCGCCCGCAACCTCGACACCACACCCGTCCCGCTGGTGACCTCGGACGAGTGGCTTCAGGCCCACCGGGAGCACATGGCCACCGAGGACGTCCACCGCGAGGTCACCGCCGACCACGACCTCACCGACGTGGCCCGGCAGCGCGCCGACGACGTCGACACCGCCACCGCGGCCGACGCCACGGACGGCGATGAGGTGGCCGAGGTCGAGGTGGCCGACGTCCGCGAGGTCGCGGCCGCCGAGGACCCGATCGTCGAGTCCGACGAGGTCCGGGTCCCCTCAGCCGAGGAGACCGCCGGATCGGTTGAGCTGGCGCAGCGCGCGTTGAAGGAGATCGCCGCCCGCCAGGCCGCCGAGGAACAGCACGCCGCAGAGGAGGCTCAAGCAGCGGAGCTGTACCGCCGCAACAGCGACGACGCCGCCGACGCGGCCGAGCTGGCCGACGCCGACGGCGCGGTCTACGGGCGATGAACAGGTCAGCCCTGGGAGTGGGCGGGAACGTCGAGCGGCGGAACACCGCTACGGCGCCACGCCCACTTCAGGGTGGCCACGACCGAGTCGAGCCATCCGGGGCGGCTTTCGAGGTACTGGGGAACCGGCCGGCGCCACAGCAGCCGCTCAGCCGCGAGTGTCTCGGCTTCGATGGTTTCCTCGTGTGCCAGCCCGAAACGACGGGTGACCGGTGCGTCGGCGAGCCGGGGTTGCTGGTTGACGCGGCGCACGGTGGCGCAGGCAAGCCAACGACAGGTCTGCGCGACACCGAAATAGGCCCAGTTCTTCGGATCAGCGTCGAGCGCGCGTTCCGCGGTCAGCCACAGGCGCGCGAACTCGACGACCGGGACCCGCACGTTGCCACGGGGGATCCGGTCGAAGTCGCGTCCGGTCAGCTCCATGGAATCCATGGTGACACGAGGTACCGACAGGAACTGTCCACCGACCGGGGCAATCCGCCGGCGCCGGTGCGCTTTCACCGATGACCGCCCTCTGCGGGCGGAACAAGGTCCGCGCAAGCGCGGCCTGTGTTTTTGAGCTTCGCAGCCCGGCTTAGCACGGCCCCAACCTCACGGTAAAGGGGCGCATTCCAAAAACTTTTCGAGCGCGAAAAGCGTGCGCTCAAAAACTTTTCGGCCTGACCCCTTGACCGCGAGCCTCTGGGGCCGCGCGGTGCGCCTCAAAGGGGCAGCGGCAAGCCGACGCCCCGCCCTACGGGCAGCGAAGAACGACCGGACCAGCGAGCAGCGCACAGATTTCAGCACCCGACCGCCAGAAAGGGAAACCGCAATGGATCTCACTACCGCGATCGACATGGTTCTCGCCCACTCGCGCGAAGAGGACCCCGACCAGGAACTGACCGACCGCGAAATCCTCGCGGAAATCCGTGGCTTCGACCACGCGGAAATCGACAGCTGGATCGAGTCCGAGGTCCTGGAGCCCGGCGAACGAGAGACCGCCTACCGCGCCGTGCTCGACGCCTCCGACGACGAGATCACCGCCAGCCGCACCACGCGCACCGCCACCCGCACCGAGACCGACGAGGACACCGACTGCCTCTGAGCCACACCAGGGATGCGGGGCCACACCGGTCCCGCATCCCCACCGCAGACAAAGGGGATCGTCATGGCAGCACAGGGAAAGAACAACCAGGAAGCTGGCGAGCTCGCGATGACGGGCGAGCAGTGGGCAGCAGGCCAAGACGCAGATCGCGGACTACCTCGACCAGGTGCTCAACGGCGAGGAGAACCAGCGATGACGAACCCGCCCGCCGAACTCGTGTGGACCGATGAGCGAGGGCTCTACCTGACCGAACACGACGACACCGTCTGGGCACTGGCTGCCCACAGCGTCCACCGCGGCAAAAGCGGCTGGTCCAGCACCGACGAATGGCACCTCCACCGGGCCTACCCCGATCCCGACAACGTGGGCTTGATCGCCGGGACGATCCCGCTCGACCACGGCCGCTGGATCGCATACCCCGGCCGCCGAAACCTGGACCGTGCGAAGCGGCTCGCCGGGTGGATCATCGCCAACCCCGGCGCCGCCGCCCGGATGACCCACCACGAGATCGTGCAGGCCGCTGGGGAGGAGGCATGAGCCGCACGGCCACGCACCGTCCTGCGAAGCGACGCCGGCGTTCCCGCCACGACGACCCGGTCGCGGTCGAGCTGTTCTCCGGGTTCGGGGGTTTGACGCAGGGGATCAAGCTGGCCGGGTTCGAGACGATCATGGCCGCGAACCACAACGAGTTCAAGGTCGAGGTGCACGAGGCGAACCACCCGGAGGCCGAGCACTGGATCGCGGACCTGGTCGATCCCGAGTCGGGGGACTACCACGACGCCCGCGACCTCCCGGCCGGTGACCTTCTCTCCGCCGGGGTGAGCTGCGTGAACCACTCGATCGCGAACACGGTCAAGGCGTATGAGCAGGGTCTGACGTTGTTCTCGATGACCGATCCGGAGTTCGAGGAGCGGGTGACCCGGTCCGAGCGGGACCGCGCGACCGCGAACTGCGTACTGCACTACGCCGCCGTGCACCACCCCCGGCTGATCCTCGTCGAGTGCACGACCGAGCTGACGTCGTGGGGACCGGCGATCCCGGGAAAGCCGAAGGTCGGCGACGGCTCCACGTACCGGTGGTGGCTCAAGCAGTTCGACACGCTCGGCTACGACCACAAGGTCATGTACTTGAACAGCATGTTCTTCGGGGTGCCGCAGTCCCGGGACCGCTACTACGCCGCGTTCTGGGACAAGACCCTGCCCGCGCCGGACCTGGAGCACCGTCCCGAGTCGTGGTGTGCGCGTTGCGATACGACCGTCGAAGCGGTGTGGTCCTGGAAAACCGGGGTCCCGCCCACCGGGTCCGTGCGCTACGGCAAGCAGTACAACTACCGGTGCCCGCGCTGCCGGGCCGAGGTGTTCCCGCCGATGACGCCGTCGATCGAAGCGCTCGACCTGACCAACCTCGGGACCCGCATCGGGGACAAGCCGGTCAAGAAGCAGCGGGACGGGTCGGTCGGGCCGCTCGCCGCGGCGACGATGGCCCGCGCGGAACGCTGCCGCCAGCGCTTCGGCGACTTCCCCGCCGTCCTGATGCCCGCGAAAGCCGTCCACGGCACGGAGAAACACCCGTGGCAGCCGATGGCGACGCAGACCAGCCAGCAGGAAACCGCGATCCTCTCGACGGGCGCGCTCATGGTCGCCGCCGGCAACACGTTCGAGCGGCCGGGCTCCGTCTGCCGCACCCGGGACCTGGGGCAGCCGCTGTGGGCGCAGACCGCGACCAACGGAACCGGTCTCCTCACGCCACCGGTCGCGGTCGCGACCGGGTCGGTAATCGCCGCGCACCGCCACAACGGCGACGGCCAGCACATCACCCGCCCGATGGACACCATGACCTCCACCCATGAGAAGGCGATGCTGCTCGCGATCGCGAACTTCCAGGGCGCGCCCCGTGGCGCGGATGTGCCGTTGCCGACGCAGGCGGGGTCGGAGACGCTCGGCATGGTGTCGGCTGGGATCGTGCCGTTCCGGCAGAACACGGTCCCGACCACGCACGCCGAGTCCATGCCCACCGTCACCTCCGACCAGATCCCCGGCCTGCTCACCGCCGCAGGAGCCACCCAGCTGGCCGCCGAATGGCGCGCCACGCTCGCCGAGCTCACACTCGACGACTGCTACTTCCGGATGCTCGGCAAACACGAGATCGGCCGCGGCTGCGGCTTCGACGTCGACTTCCCCGGCTACCAGGGCACGTTCGTCGTGTGGGGCACCGCCCGCGCCCAAACCGACGGATTCGGCAACGCCGTATCCCCGGCCGTCGGCGCCTGGATCGGCGCCCGACTCCGCGCCGTCCTCAACACCCCCGAAGCGATCGCCTGAACGGCGAACGCTGGCATACGTAGAAGGATCCCGTCATGATGACGGGGTCCTTCTACGTATGAGCTGGTTCGTCAGGGTTTGCCGAGGCGGACCAGGCCGAGGTCAACGGTGGCGTTGAGCAGCCACATCACGCCCGCGATGACGGTGAGGATAGCCAGCAGCCGGATCGTGGCCGGCCACGATCCGAGGATCTGCCCGGCGAGCTGGAACAGGGCTCGCCGTTCGGCGCCTGTCTCCTCACGCTCGCCGACCGGCGGATTCGGCCCCGGTACTGCCACGTGCTGTTCGTCGTCGCGTGGGACTGTCGTTCCGTCGTTGCGGGCTCGCAAGATTTCCCGCGGGGGATCTATCGTCATGGTGTTCCGTTCTCACGTGTTCCTGCTGGAAGCGAGACACCATCGGACGGGACAGCTACTGGGGGCGGCCTCTCGGATCAGGAGAGGCCGCCCCCGCTTTGCGGCCGATGGTGCTCACGAACGAACCTATGAGAACGCGATCGACCTGAAAACCGACGTTCGGCGTCCGGCCGCTCCGTGCAGCGAACGCGCGGCAGTCCGACATGCCGAGCCGAAACCGCACGCCCGCCCAGCGTTTTCTACATGCGATGAGCGGCTTCGCGGTCGCGGTGAAAGACTCCTCGCGGCACGATCACGCTGCGTTCACCGCGCCCGCGGCGACGATCCTCAGAGGATCTACACGTCGCGGCGACGGAGAGCGTCCGAGACGACCCATTGGGCGTTCCGGGTTCCGCCGCGGTCAAGGTCGCCGATCGTGAAGACCACCCAGCCGACCCAGTGTCCGGTGGTGGTCGCCTGCCACATTCCGAGGAACCCGGGAACCGTGGTCGTCAGGTCAAGCTCGTCCGGCAAGGTCGGACGGCACTCGCCGACCTGGTAGACCTTGCTCAAGTCGACCCACACCGGACGGCTCGGCCGCACCATGTGCAGGTACGGCGCACCAGGTGAGAACGTGTCGCCGGTATCGAGCATGTGTTCGATTATGCATCGGACGCGACCGGTCGCAGTAGTCGAGCTGTTCGCCGGTGAGGCGCGGCTGGCTTCGATGATCTGGCCGCCGAGATGGTCAATGACCGCAGTCTGGCCGGGTGCGTCAGCCCATGGTCAACGGAAACGCGTCTTGGCGGGTCCTGTTCCGCCAGCGCCCCCGCCACGTGACGACCACGACGTCCCCGGGGGTGCAATCGCTGACGTCGAGTTGTGCCCAGCTGAAACGGCTGAACGAACGTCCTTCCAACTCTGCGCGCAGGTCGGTGGCCTGAAGTGGCATCCGATGCGGAACGTGAACCTGGACGACAGTGACCTGTCTGCGCCATCCGATGTAGGTCAGCACCGCGACTCCTCCGGCTGCCGCAGACAAGCGCCAGGCCGCGCGCGGCCGGTTGACGTCCCACGCCAGGAACGCGAAGCACAGCGACGCGCTGGAGATGCCGATGCCGATCCACGGTGCTACGTCGCTCATCAGTGCAGCCTAAGGCCGTGACTCAGCGAACCAACGAGTCAGAACAGGAAGGAGCTGGACCGTATCGAGTGATGTAGCGAACTGGTGACTCTCTAACTGTTGCAACCGTGCAATGAAGCGTGGAGGGTGGCTTCTGGTTGCCGGGCGGAGGGCCAACTCCGCCCGGCAAACAGGAGTGCTACTTGAAGAAGTGGTGCATGATCGGGCTGATCAGAGGAATGAGCACGATGAGGAGCTTCAGATACTGCATGTGAAGCTCGCTGAAGTTGCGTCGGCCAGGGCTGTTACCCCTGGTTCGGCGCTTCTTTGGTCTTTCGGGGTGTTTGGGCAAAGCTGATCTCCAGTTGGAGGCGGGCCTCGGGGAGGCGTTGGTGCTCCGACGTGACCGGTCACGTCGGAGCGAAGGGCAACCCGTGCGTTGGGGCTTGTGCCCCTCGAACGGTTGGTCGAAATGTTGGAGCTTCTGCCTGGACCGGCGCAAGTTCACCTGGGGACCGGCCTGTGGATAACTTGTGGAAAACCTCCTTGAACTGGGCACAGGGCGAGCAGAAGCTGTTCACACCTTGGGGGCAACTTTCGGCGGCGACCTAAAGTCCCTGCTCAGGGCCTATGGGCAACCTGTGGAGAACTTTTCCGAACTTTATTCGGCGTGTCGGGCAAAACCTGCCCTTCGGCGTGTCGCGAAGAGTGACGACGGTGGTCCACCAAGAAGCAGTGCCCAGCGTCGATGGTAAGAACCGTGGTCGGGCCACCGCCGGAGGCGACGCGGCGTCGTCGTGTTCCCAGTCTGCGTCCCGCACGTCGCGCCGCGGCGACGTAGTTGATCAATGGGGTCCACGGTGGGTGCGAACCACGTCCGGGAGCATCCGCATATGCCAGTCCAGACAGGCCCTGGTTCAGGTTGACCAGCGGCAGACGCCCCAGATGCCTCCGACCAGCACTTTTGCAAGGCGGGGGTCAGGGGTTCGATTCCCCTCAGCTCCACGCACGACAACGGCTTGGCCCGAGGATTTCCTCAGGCCAAGCCGTCGTCATTTCCCGGAATCGGCACTCAACCGATCCTTCCGAGCGTAATCTCCTCTCGTGGAGGAGTTCCCGGATCCATCCGGTCCGCCTTACCCGTACGAGTACCCGCTGCCTGAGCAGGCAGAGGCCGAGCATCGGCGCGCCGCGGAGTACTTTCAGCGCAAGCTCGAATACTGGGAAAGCGCTCACACGGGTCCTGCCCAGGTATGCGTGTTCCTGATCGCCCTGTGGGCGGCCACTGATGACGATTACCTGTCCGGGTCGGCTCTGGTCATCTGTTTGATCATCGGCATCGTGTTGCAGCTGGCCCTGAGCTACCGGGTCATGGTGCTGTCCCACGAGAAGGACAAACACGCGAACCTGCTGAAGGCATACGGTGTCCTGCCGCCGGCCACCGCCAAAGCGGCGCTGGCCACACAGTCGAAAGACTTCGACAGGATGCACGAACTCCAGGGCAAACCCCTTGCCCGCGAAGAGACGGCGCCTCAGCCGACACCACGAAAGCCGAAGCAAAGCCTCTATGACGAGCCGCCCCGAAACGGGAATCCGTACAGCGGGGTGATCCGGCTCAGCCCGCCTCGGTCGCGTCCCGAAATCGAGCGGTAGAAGAGCCGCCTCGCGTGGTGACGTTCGTCACCCGGCCCGGATCACGAAGTCGCGCTCTCAGCCAAGTCAACGCTGCTTACATGGGGGTGGAATCACGGGATAGCGAGGTGACGACATGGTCGATTTCGAAACAGACCTCGACGATCTCAGGGCGTCGAGCAAAGAGCTGGGAAAAGCCGCTGACATCGTCAGCACCGTCCACGCGGGGGTGCAGGGACAGGACGTGCCCGCCCCCGACCCGATCACGGGCGGCTTCCTCCCCGGCATGTTCGCGCCGGACACCGCCTTCGGGAAGTCCTTGGGCATGCGCGGGGTTTCGGCGGCCTACGAGGAACACCGCGCGGCCGTCGAGAAGATGCTCGCGAAGCTGCACAGCAGCACGCAGGACGCCAGCCAAGCGCTGGCGCGGGTCGCCGAGCTGTACGAATCCGTCAACGAGGAGAACCGGCAGCGAGTGAACCGCGCCGCGTACGGGGAACAGGGGTAGCGGCGGGCATGGACGGATACTTCAACGCGCTGGACGCGGAAACCACCTCCGAAGGCGTCAGCAACGAAGAACTTCTCGAGGGAATCTCCGAGGACCTCAAAGTCGGGGCCGAAAAAGCCTTCCTGGCGCTGGACCTCCTTTTCTCGCCGTTCCCCGGCTTCGAACTCGATCTCGGTGGCCCGCGCAAAGAGGAGGTCCGCGACTTCTTCCTCGAGTTCTCCGAGGCTGAACTGGTCGGGAACAACAGCCTGCAGGTCATGATCGAGGCGTACGAACGTATCTGGAACGCCTTCGGGGACACGAAAACGTCGCTCGACCGCTCGCTGGTCCTGCTTCTCAAATGGCGCGGCGAAGGGGCGGAGAGCGCCAAGAGCTACATCCAGGGGCTGGTCAACACCTACACCAGGGTGGGCACCAAACTCACCGTGCTGGAAGCCGACATCGTGGCCGCGCGTGACGCCATCGCGTCCGCGCGACACGACTTGACCCAGCTTTCCGAGGCCCTCCTGGCCGCCGCGAAAAAGTACCGGGACGACCAGGAACGCCAAGACGAATCCGCTCTGTTCAAGGCGCTGGCGGCGGGGTTCGCCGCCGCTGTCGGAGTCTTGCTCGTGGCGGCCGCCCCCGCGACCGGCGGTCTCACCGCGGCGACGTTCTTCACCACCGCGAACGCCATCCAGTTCGCCGGGGCCACGGCCGGGGCGGGGATCTCCACCTACGCCAGCGAGCAGTCCGCGGTCTTCGGGGACAGCCCTGAAACCCTCTACACCAGCTACAAAGATTCCGTGGACAGCGTCCGGGAAAGCATGTACCGGGCGTCGGAGGCGCTGATCTCGAAGATCAATGCCGAGATCAACGGCCTTCCGGCCATCCCCGAGCCGCCGGATGTCAGCCCGGGCGACACCTTCGACCCCAGCAACTTCGAAACGGAGAAGACCGACAAGGGGACGGAAAAGCGGGTCCGGGACAAGAACGTCGACATCTCGAACGACGGCAAGATCGAGCAGCCGCCGATGGAACTGTCACCACTGCCCACCGACTGACGGAGGATCGTGGCTGACAAACCGGAGCCCAAGAAACCGCCCGCCGACAGGCAGGCGATGCTCGAGGCATTGGCCGCCCTTTCGGTGGACGCGTCCTCGCCGGACGGCGCCGTCTCCGTCTCGGTCAACACCGACGGCGTGATGACGCGGCTCAGAGTCGGTGACTCCGCGGCGCGGATGTCGCCCGCCGAGATCGCGGACGCGGTCATGCGGACCTACCAGGAAGCGCAGCAAGGATCCGCGAAACGCAGTGCGGAACTGATGGCGCCGATCGGCAACGCCGGGTACATCACCGACAGGCTCCGCTGGCGGCTCGGGTTCACGCCGTCGTACCAGGACACTGGTATGACGGCTTCCCCCGTGCCGCCCGCGTCGCGCCGGGCACCGGCGGACACGGAGAACGTCGTGCTCAAGGACCGTTCGGAAGAACCGGCCGGGCCCGACCTCGACGAGCAGCCCGCACCGGCGGAATCCGACGACCAGTACTACGAGCAAGGCCTGCGATACAACCCTTCCTGGTAGTACGGGCTTGCGCTCAACCGCGCTTCAGCTCGCACCCTGGTCCGGCGGGCGCCATACCGGGGCCGCGCGGCCGCCGGGGGTTTGGGGGGGATGGAACAACCCGGGTCCGAGGGGGAGGACCGGGAGGCGGTTGGGGGCGCGGCGGTGGACAGCCAGGA
>NZ_JBHXJK010000001.1:0-38778 GCF_042723255.1 Amycolatopsis thailandensis | reverse complement strand
CTAAACACCCCTCCCGGGTTTTCGGGGTTTCCGCACACCCCCTCCTCTCCGCCCCCCGGGGCCGGGCGCCCCAATCCCGCCCCCCCCGGGACCGGAGGGGTTGTGGTGCGGAGAGAACACGAGGGCTCGGTGCTCGAAGCCGGGCAGGCGTTGCGTCGCGGCGAGGTGACCAGCGTCGAATTGGCGGAACGCGCGCTGGCCGTCGCCGACGAACTCGGGGTGTACATCACCCGGTTCCCCGAGCACGCGCTCGCGTCGGCGCGGCGGGCGGACCGGGAGTTCGCGGCCGGGGTGGATCGCGGACCGTTGCAGGGGATCCCGTTGGGCGTCAAGGATCTCATCGCCGTCGCGGAAGCAAAGACGACGGCGCAGAGCACCGTGCTCGACTGGGGACAGGGCATCGACGCCGCGGTGACGACGCGGGTGAAGGAAGCGGGCGGGGTCATCGTCGGGAAGACCTCGACGATGGAGTTCGGCTGCGGGGTCCCGGACCGCGCGAAACCGTTCCCGATCCCGCGGAACCCTTGGGACACCGAGCGTTGGGCGGGCGGATCCAGTTCGGGGACGGCGAGCGGGATCGCCGCCGGGATGTTCTTCGCCGGGCTCGGCTCGGACACCGCCGGCAGTATCCGGATGCCCGCCGCGTTCTGCGGTGTCACCGGGTTGATGCCGACGTACGGGCGGGTTTCGGGGGCGGGTTGCGTACCGCTCGCCCACACCCTCGACCGGATCGGACCGCTGGCCCGCACCGCGCGTGACTGCGCGGCACTGCTGGAGGTCATCGCCGAAGTTCCTTTCGTGGCACCGGAGTTCACCGGTGACCTCACGGGACTGCGCGTCGGGGTCGTCCGAGAGCACCATTTCCCCGAAGAAGCCGATCCCGCGCTGGCCGGCGTTTTCGACGAGACGTTGTCTCTCGCGGAGGGCCTGGGGGCGACGTTGATCGAGGTCACGCTGCCGTACTGGAAAGAGCTCACCACCGCGGTGCTGGTCACGGCGAGCTGCGAAGCCCTTGCCCACCACCGAGCCGAGCTGATCACGAGGTGGCCGGACTTCGGCGTCTCGGCACGGGGGATCTTCGCGGCGGGGGCGTTGGTGTCCGGCGCGGATTACGTGCAGGCACAACGGGTACGGCAGGTGGTGCGGCAGGAACTGGCGCGGCTCTTCGACGACGTCGACGTGATCGCGAGTCCCGTCGCGTCGATCGGCGCCCCGCTGCTCGACGACGTCGCCGACGAGGCCGGGCAGCAGAACGCGGAAGTCTTCGAGAAGATCACGACGCCGTACTGGAACGGCGTCGGGAACCCGGTCCTCGCCGTGCCGATGGGGACGACAGGTGACGGTTTGCTGCTGTCGCTGCAACTGGCTGGCCGGCTTTTCGACGAGGCGACCGTGCTGCGTGCCGGTGACGCGCTCCAGGCGGCCCGATGACTCCGGAACTCATCGATCTCCTGCTGGCCGAGGCGGAACTCCCGGCCGACGAGTCCGACAAACAGGCACTGACGCGCTTGCGCTGGCTGTCCACAGTGGACTCCCTGTACGCGGTGCCGATGGATCGCGGGGTAGCGCCGGTGCCGAACGGGAGGCCGGCATGACGCACCGTCCCGGTGAAGGCGCCGTGCTCGCGCTGGCCTGTTCGGGATCGTTCGTGGTCATCCTCGACGCGACGATCGTTTCCGTCGCCCTGCCCTCGATCCGGTTCGGTCTCGGCTTCTCGTCCGGCGCGCTGACCTGGGTGGTGAACGCGTACACGCTCGCTTTCGCCGGTTTTCTGTTGCTGGGCGGCCGGTTGTGCGACGAATTCGGGGTCCGGCGGATGTTCGTGCTCGGGATGAGCCTGTTCACCGTCGCGCGGCTCGCCGCCGGATTGGTGGGCTCGCCGGAAACGCTGCTGGTCGCCAGGACGGTGCAAGGATTCGGCGGCGCGTTGCTGATGCCGGTGACCTTGTCCTCGCTGACCGCGACGTTCACCGAACCCGCCCGCCGCGCGCGGGCCTTGGGCACCTGGAGTGCGATGGGCGCCGTCGCCGCGGCGGCGGGACCGGTGATCGGCGGACTGCTGACCCAGTGGGCGGGCTGGCGCTGGGTGTTCTTCGTCAGCGTCCCGATCGGGGTGGTGGCCGTCCTCGCCGCGACAGCGCTGCCGCCGAGAGAGCGGGGCCGTCCGCGCGGCAGGCTGGACGTGCTCGGCGCGGTGCTGTCGACGGCGGGACTCGTCGGCGTGGTCTACGCGGTGATGCGTTCTTCGGCCGACGGCTGGGGAAGCGGGTCCGTCCTGCTGCCGCTGTTCGGTGGGCTCGTCCTGCTCGGCGTCTTCCTGCTGCACCAGCATCGGTGGGCGGCGGAACCGCTGGTCGCGCTCGGGATCTTCCGGCTGCGTTCGGTCAGTAGCGGGAACTTGGTGATCTTCCTGCTGGGGCTGGGTTTCCTCGCCAGTCCGATCCTGCTTTCGCTGTACCTGCAAGACGTCCACGGGTATTCGCCGCTGCGGGCCGGGCTGGCGTACCTGCCGGTGGGGGTGGCGATGTTCGCCGGCGCGCGGACGGCGGGCGGGTTGTCGGTGCGGCTGGGGCCCCGGCGCGCGACGGCGCTGTACTGCGCGATCGGAGCGGTGGGTCTCGCCGGGGTCGCCGTGCTGGCCGGTCCGCACGCCTCGTACGTCGTTTCCGTGCTGCTGCCCGGGATGGTCTTCGGATTCGGGACCGCCGCGGCCTTCACCCCGATCACCGTGGCCGCCACCAGTGGGGTGCCGGAGCGGCAGAACGGCCTGGCCGCCGGTCTGCTGAACACGGTCCGGCAGACCAGCGGCGCGATCGGCCTCGCCGCCTTGACCGCGCTCGCGGCGGCGGTGACCGCGGCCTGGCAGAACGGCGGGCCGCCGGGCGAGGCGCAGGTGCACGGCTACACCGCCGCGTTCGTCGCTTCCGCCGTCTGTCTGGCGGCCGCGGCCGTGGTCGCGGCGGTGACGATGCCGGGACTCAGCTCGCCGCCGCGTGCGCCGGCAGGTCGACCCGGTCGCGGAACCACTGGCAGTCCTCAAGTCTCCCCTCCCGGCGGCAGGTGAGGAGTTCGACCAGGTAGTCGTGCGCGGTGTCGAGCCGCGCACGCTCCTGTTCGATCTCGGCGAGCTGGCCCGCCACCACCTCGCGCCAGCGGTGCTGTTCGGCCAGCAGCTCGGTGATCTTGGACAGGCCGAGCCCGCCGATGCGCCGCCAATGCTTGATCAGCGCGATGCGATACAGCTGGTCGTCGTCGTAATACCGCTGCCCCGAGCGGCGGGAGGCGGTGATCAGGCCGCGGCGCTCCCAGTAGTGCAGGGTCGAGATCGCCAGCCCGAAATGGTCGGCGGCCTCGCGAACCGGCGTCAAGGAATCCATGCGACCAGTCTAGGTTAGGTCACCCTAACTTTCGAGCGAGCCAGGCGAAGGTCCACCGGTAGAAACTCTGGGCGGCGAGACTGGTGTTGATCGAGTGGCCACTGCCGCGCACGATCTCGTCGGCGCCGCAGTCGCCGCCCCCGCAGACCAGCGTGTCGTGCTCGCCGAGCACGTACGCGGTCGGGACCTTCGGCGCCGATCGCTTCGCGGCGCCGGGTCCCACCGAGCGGAGTTCGGCCGACGCCACGGTGTCTTTCAGCGCTTCTTCGAAGGGAATGATCGCCGGGTCGTACGTGCCCGGGTGGTGGAAGGTCCGCGCGCGCACGCCCGGACGTGTCGTGAGGTAACCGCGAGCCCACGGCTTCCCGGCGAACTTCGGGTCCAGTTCGGCGGGGTGGAACGGGGAGGCCGTCTTGGCTTGTCCGCCGGGCCGGTCACGGGGGATGCCGCTGACGATCACCGCGTCGACGCCGCCCCGCTCGGCGGCCCGCTCCGCGACGAGCCCGCCCATGGAGTGTCCGTTGAGGACGATCGTGCGGAACCTCGGCCGCAGTTGCCGGACCACCTGGTGGACGGCATCCCCGCCGGCGGCGAAGTCGAGCTTCTCCGGATCCGGGCGGCTGCTGCGGCCGTAGCCGAGCCTGTCGAGGTTCAGCGTCGCGTACCCTGCCCGCGTCGCACTGTCCACATAGGAGTATCGGCGCGACTGGACCGGCCAGTCCCAGTAAGTGCGGTCGTAGGTGCCGCCGTGCAACAGCACCTGCAGCGGAGTGCGCGCGCCGAGCCCGCCCCGGACGCAGAGTTCGCCCGCGATGATCTGCCGTTCGCCGTTCACCTCGACCGGAAACCGCTGTTCGGCGCAGCGGGCCGGTCGTTCGGTGGCGACCGCCGTCGTGGCGCCCAGCGGAGAAAGGACCGCGGTCAGCAAGACCGCCTTCACAAGGAATTTCATGAGGAAAGCTTCGATCCCGGCCCGGGGTCGCGTCGTCGTGCCGCTGTGGAGATCGGCGGCTACGTCAAACGTGCACCAGCCCGCTTCGATAGGCGAACACCACCAGTTGCGCGCGATCGCGCGCGTTCACCTTCGCCATCGCGCGGCTGACGTGCGTCCGGACCGTCGCCGAGCTGATCACGAACTCCCGCGCGATCTCTTCGTTCGACATCCCGTGCGCGACCCGCTGGACGACCTCGTGCTCCCGTTCGGTGAACGCGGAACCGTCCGCACGGGGCATCGGGCGCGACGGCCGCGTGGCGAATTCCGCGATGAGCCGCCGCGTCACGCTCGGCGAGAGGAGCGCGTCACCCGCGGCGACCACCCGGACCGCTTCGACGAGATCCGCGGGCTTGGTGTGTTTGAGCAGGAACCCGCTGGCGCCCGCGCGCAAGGCGTCGAAAACGTATTCGTCGAGGTCGAAGGTGGTCAGCATGATGACGCGGACGCCGGAAAGCCGTTCGTCCGCCACGATCCGGCGGGTCGCCTCGATCCCGTCGATCCCGGGCATGCGGACGTCCATCAGGACCACGTCCGGCCTGGTCTCCGCGACCACGGCCACCGCCGCTTCGCCGTCGTCGGCTTCACCCACCACGGTGATCCCGGCTTCCACACGCAGCAACGCCGCGAACCCGGACCGCACGAGTACCTGGTCGTCGGCCAGCACCACCCTGATCACGGCCATCGCGCGCTCACCCGGAACCTTTCGTCCTCGCGGCGCGCGCTCAGCGTGCCGCCGGTCGCTCGCGCCCGTTCCCTCATGCCGATGATCCCGGCACCGGGGACGTCCTCGCCAGGCTCGCCGACCTGGTTGAGCACGTCGAGCCGCAGGCCGTCCTCGCTCGCCGTCACGGTCACCTCGGCACCGGAAGTCCCATGTTTCGCGGCGTTCGTGAGCGACTCCTGGACGATCCGGTACACCGCGCCGGCGACGGGCTGCCCGATCCCGGGAGCATCGAGTGCCAGCGTGACGGCCAGGCCGGCCCGAGTCGTCGAAGCGACCAGGGCGGGAAGATCCGCCAGACCCGGTGACGGCCGCAGCGGGGCGCCGTCCTCGCGCAACAGCCGCACCATCGCGTTCAGTTCGTCGAGGATCGTGCCGCTGACCGCGCGGACGACTTCGAGTGCTTCCTTCGCCATTTCGGGATGTTCGTCGATCACGTGCCGGGCCATGCCCGACTGGACGTTGATGACGGCCATCGCGTGACCCACACTGTCGTGCAGATCCCGCGCGATCCGGAGCCGCTCGCCGAGGACGCGATCGCGTTCGGCCTGTTCCGCGGCCGCTGTCCGCTCACGACGTCCTTGAAGCGCGTCGGCCGCGAAGACCGCGAAGCCTGCCCAGCCGACGAAGACCAGATCGAGGACACCCACCCCCGCGGTGACCAGGTTCGTGCCGACGACCGTCGCCGCCATTCCGCCCGCGACGGCGTACGCGCGTCTTCGCGGGCGAAGGGTTCCGAGCGCGAACAACGGCACGAGCCCGGCGAACAACACCGGACCGTCGGGATAGCCGAACCCCAGGTAGACCAGCAGGGCAAACGCTTCCGTCGCCGCTGTCGCCGTCGGCCATCGCCGGACACCGGCGAGCGTGACACAGGCGAGCGCGACGACGGTGTATCCGAACGCGTCGACCGCGCGTTCTCCGTGCTCGGGTTCGAGATTCGCCGTGCCGACGACGAGCGCGGCGCTCGCCGCGAGCCAACCGGCGGTCGCGCCACTCCGCATCAGCCACTTCACCGGCCCAGTCTGCCGAAACGAGCCCGCGGACACGTCCGCGTTCCGTGGATCTCGCCTACGTCAGATGCGCAGCTGCTCGTCGAGCCCCGCCAGGTAGTCGCGGCCGAACTCGCCGTTCTCCAGATCTCGCCAGAGCACCGGCGGCAGGTCCTGCGCCACCTCGGGGGAACGGGACGCGGCGGCCAGCGCGATGGTCGCGGCGGTGTCGACATCGCCGGTGAACGCGACGCAGGTGTGGAGCATCCGGGCGAGACCGCCGCCGCCGGCGAGCACGGTCAGCGCGGCACGGACGCTCATCCAGCCGCGCGGGCCGATCTTGCCCGACCACGGCCGCGCCCAGCCTTCGTGCCCGACATCCTCCGGAAGGATCCCGTCGATCCACCTCGCGACCTCGGAAAGCGGGCCGACCCCGTGGTGGCAGTAGTGGACGGCGAGTGCCGCCGCCTGCGCCGCGGCGATCCCGGCCGGGGTGTCGTGCGTGATCCTGGCCTGGAGTTTCGCGTGGTAGAGGACGTCGTCGACGGTCGGCAGGAGCCCGATCGGCCCGGCGCGCATGGCCGCTCCGCTCTTGTCGCTCTGCGGCTGGAGCCGTCGAAGCAGCTCTTCGCCGTCCTGGACCTCGCTGAGCAGCTGATGGAAACGCGGCGCGTAGCCGTCGTGCGGATCGCGGTGATACGCCCGGACGAACTGTTCGGCGACGATCAGCGGTGTCCACCGGCGTCCGGACACGAGCAGTTCGGCGATCGCGATCGTCATCTGCGTGTCGTCGGTGTAGCGGCCGGGCAAGACGCCGAGGTGGCCGGGATGCCGTGCGTAACCGGCCAGCGTGTTGTGCTCGGCGACGAAACTCGCGGGCGCGTGCTCGAAGGCGCCTCCGTACGCGTCGCCGATGGCCAGCTCGACCAGCATCCGGACTCCTTCAGGCGGTGATTCGTGCCGTTTCCGAAGGGAGTTTGCCGTAGGTGTCGCGGTAAAGTCCGGAAAACCGGCCGAGATGCGTGAAGCCCCAGCGCAGCGCGACGTCGGTGACGGTGCCTTCGGCGCGACCTCGCGCGATCGCGAGCAGATCCTGATGCACGTGGTCGAGCCGGACGCGGCGCAGGTACTCCATCGGCGTCAGCCCGAGTTCCGCCCGGAACGCCAGTTGCAGCGCGCGCACGCTGATCCGCGCGGCCATCGCCAGTTCGCCGATCGACACCGGTTCGGCGGCGTGCTCCTCGCAGTAGGTCATCGCGCGGCGCACCACCGTCGACTTCGGCCGGGGCCGTTCTTCGGCGAGGTCGCCGGACATCGAATGCGGCTGGGTGTCGAGCAGGCCGTGCAGCAGCAGCTTTTCGAAATGCGAGGCGGCCAGCGGCGACTTGTCGAACAGACCGGACGCGGCGGTCTCGCCGAAGGTGTGGAGCAGGGTGAGCCACTGGTGCATGCCCGACGTTTCGACGACCGCCGGATCGAAGCGCAGGGTCGACGTCGGCGCCTGGCCGAGCCGTTCGCGCATCGTGTCCGCCACCAGCTGTTTGCCCAGGCGCAGCAGCAGGATGTCGGGATGGTCGTACCGGCTCTGGAACCGCGTCTCCGGACCGGTCACGACGTGGCGCGCCGGGACGACCTCGCCGTCGATCGTGATCTGGCTCCGGCCGTTGAGGGTCACGACCACGGTGTACGCCTCGGGGGTCTCCTCGCCCTGCAGCACGAGGTCGGAATCCAGCGTCAGCTCGTAGACCGAGAGCCCGCCGGGGTCGATGCCGGGGACGCGGAGGCCGCTGAGCTGGGAGATGTCGAACGAACCGGTCGGCGCGGGGGTGTGCAGCTTGACCGTGTCCGGCGCGAGGAACGCCTGGAAGGTGTGCTCGAGCTCGCCGAAGTCGTCGCCGGTGACCACCGTCGACGCGATCGGGGAACCTTCCGAGAACCGCTTGCGCACCTGACGATCGTGCCAGGCTGCGGAGAGCCATGGGGTGCCCATACCGTGGAAGGCATGGCGACCGACAAGCTGCGCGCGTGGTGGGCACATCGTCAAGGTCTCGACGGATCGCTGCACGGGTCACCGGCGGCCGCGGTGCTGGAGCGGACCGGCTGGATGCGCTCGATCGGGGGTTCGGCGCCCTATCTCGGGCTGTTCGCCAGAGCCCGGCTCGACCGCGAGACGATCGACGCGGACGTCGCCCGGCTCGCCATCCACGAACTGCCCTCGGCGCGCGGCTGCACCTACGTCCTGCCGTCGGCGGATTTCGAACTCGGCCTGACCGTCGGAGCCGGGGCACCCGCCGGTGAACTCCTGGCCGCGGAGAAGTACCTCGGCGTCACGCAGGCCGAGGTCGAGCAGCTGTGCGTCACCGTCGCCGACCTGCTCGACGCGTCCGCCGAACCGCTCGCGCCCGCCGCGATCAAGGACGCCGCCGGATCCGCGGTGCGCAATCTCGGGGAGGCCGGCCGCAAACGCGGCACCACCACGACGTTGCCGCTCGCGCTCGGCCTGC
Source organism: Amycolatopsis thailandensis (assembly GCF_042723255.1). Lineage (NCBI taxonomy): Bacteria > Bacillati > Actinomycetota > Actinomycetes > Pseudonocardiales > Pseudonocardiaceae > Amycolatopsis > Amycolatopsis thailandensis. The sequence continues at coordinate 30,190 of NZ_JBHXJK010000001.1, read as the reverse complement.
TCCAAGCCCGCGGCGACATCCGCCGGGTCCCGGTCAACGGACGGCTGGATCAGCAGCGCTACGGCTACGTCCGCTGGACGCCGTCCCCGCGCGGCGGACTGTCCGATATGGACACCGCGCGGGTCGAACTGGCCAGGCGGTACTTCTCGTGGGCCGCTCCGGCGTCACTCAAGCATTTCCGCTGGTTCTCCGGTTTCACCGCGGCGCACGCCAAGAAGATCGTGGAACAGCTGGACCTCGTGCCGCTCGACGGCACCGATCTGCTGATGCCCAAGGAACTCGCGGACGAGTACGACGGCTTCACCGTGCCGTCGAAGCCGTCGTACGCGCTGCTCGCCGGGGTCGACGGCATCCACCTGCTGCACCGCGAGATGTCGCGGCTGCTCGACGACGCCGACGTCGAACGACCCGTACCGGGCGGCCGCGCGGGGGAGACGCTGGGCGGCCAGGCGGATCCGCCGAGCCACCTCATCGTCGACCGAGGCCGCTTCGCCGGCTTGTGGGAGTTCGACACCGAGACGAACAAGATCGTCTACAAGTTCTTCGGGGACGAAGACGCCGCGCTGCGCGAGACGGTCGCGGAAACGCTGGAGTTCGTCCGCGACCAACTGGGCGACGCCCGGAGCTTCAGCTTGGATTCGCCGAAGAGCCGGGCGTCGCGAGTGGCCGATCTCAGTGGGTGATCAGGCTTTCGCCTCGTTGATCAGGATGTCGACGGCCTTGTCGTTGCGGGCTGTCTGCTCCGGGATCACCGAAGCGGGCGGGTAGAAGCCGTCGATCCCGCCGTCCTTCGGGTACATCTCGAAGGTGTAGCTGAGGATCTTGTGCTTGCCCCACGCCCAGTCGTTGATGTCGCCGTCGGTGACGTACAGATCGCTGGACTGCTCCGGCGTGTAGCCGTTGGTGGCGGCCATCTGCTTGCCGACGTCGGCGAAGCGCTTCGCCTCCTCCTCGTTCAGGCCCGTGTCGGTCTCGGCCTTCGTGTAGCCGTACGGCCAGAGCACCAGCTCGGAGAAGGTGTGGAAGTCGATGTGCGCTTTGATCTGCTGCGCGCCCCCGACCACCCGGGAGTTCATGAACTCCGCGACGGCCTTGGTCTCGGACTCGGAGAACGCCGACGGACCGTGGTAGTCCTCGGCGGACGGGCTGTTGCTCGACCCGCCGCAGCAGTTCCACTTGTAGTCCCAGTTGCGGTTCGGGTCGGTGCCGACCGCGCTGCTGCCCGGCACGGGCTTCCGCGTCTTGCGCCAGCCCTGGTACTCGCCGCCGGTGATGTCGTACTCGGAGCCGTCCGGGTTGACGTTCGGGATCACGTAGATCTCGTGCTCGTCGACCATCTTCTTGATGGCCGGATCGGTCGCGTATCCGCTGGTGAACCGGTTCACGATCCGCAGGCACATCTCGGTGGTGAGGTGCTCGCGCGCGTGCTGGTTGCAGGTGAACAGGACCTCGGGCTCGTCCTCGTCCTTCGCCGCGTTGTCGCTGATCTTCAGCACGTTGAGCTCGCGGCCCTCGTAGGACTTGCCGACACTGGACAGCGTCGCGATGTCGCCGTGGTCCTTCGCGGCCTTCTGCAGCTCAGCGGTCGTTTCGGCGTAGGTGTGGTACGCCTCGTCGCCCGGCGGGAAGTCACCCGCGACGGCCGAGGTGCCCGCGCGTCCGCTGCGCTGCTTGAGCATGCTGTCGAAGTCGCCGAGGGACTTCAGGCCGAACCCGTTCGCACGCAGGCTCGCGGCCTGATCGGGCGTGGCCACGACGGTCAGCGCACCACCGCGCGAGCCCGCGATGTCGACACCGGTGCGGGCGACGGCGGTGCGCTTCGCGGAGTCGTTCGCGCCCTCCACCGAATACAGCCCTCTCGCCGGGTCGCCGGTCTGGGCGTTCGCGACGGGCGTCGTGACGGCCAGCAGGGCGAGCCCTGTGGCGGCCAAGGCGCCCCCAATGCGACGGCGTGTGGACATTTCGCCTCCGAAGTGCAGGGGACAAGGTGCCGTTCACCGTCGCCGAAGTGAATCGTCCACGACAACCCGACGATCGTCGTTCCCAGTTACCGTTTACGGCCAGAGGCGTTCTTTGCGCCAGGTCCCGTTCTCACTCCGGTAGCGCAGCCGCCGGTGCCGCCGGTCGTGGCTCGCCTGCCAGAACTCCACTTCGGACGGCGTCACCAGATAGCGCGTCCAGGTTTCCGGTGCCACGTCCGGATTCTCCTCGACCCACCGGCGGGCCTCCTCGGCCGCGCTTTCGAGATCGGCCGGATCTTCGAGCACTTGGGACTGCCTGCCGATGAACGCCTCGACCCGGGACGCGGGCGGACGCGCGGTGAAATCGGCCGCGGACACCTCGGGATCGGCGAGCCTCACCGAGCCGCGCAAGCGGACCTGACGGCCTCGCCCCGGCCAGAAGAACGTCAGCGCGGCGAACGGATTCTTCGCCAGCTGAACACCTTTCGGGCTTTCGGAACTCGTCGCGACCGCCCAGGTGTCGCCGTCGACGTCCTTGAGGATCACGACCCGCGCGTCCGGCACCCCATCGGCGTCCACTGTGGACAGAGTGACGGCGTGCGGCGCCAGGACGTGTTCCCCGGCTTCGTCGAGCCATTCCAGGAACAGCTCGCGAGGGCCGGCAGGCGAGGCGTCGATGTCGAATTCCGGAAGTTCCCGGGGAAACGACGGCCAGCCGCGCAACGTGCGCTCCATCAGTACCCCGGCGGCCGCTGGCCGTGCGTCGGATAGCCCGGCGCGGGCGGCGGATAGTGCGGCGGATGCTGCCCCGGCGGCGGCCCCTGCGCCGGCGGCGGCCCGACCGGATACTGCGGCGCCGGTGGCTGCTGCGGCTGCCAGCCGGGAGGCGGCTGCTGACCGGGCGGCGGCATCGGCGGCGGCTGGCCCTGCGACTGCTGCCACTGCACCTGCTGATAGACCTCGGCGGGCTGCGGGAAACAGAACGTCAGCTTCGCGTTCACCGACCCCTGGACCGCCGCGCCCCAGAGCTTCCCGCCGACGAACGCGTACATCTGCGCCGCCGAAACGTCGACCGCCACCATGCGCGTCTCGCCACCGAACTGGTTGCCGGACTTCGCCGACGCGGCCTGCGCGGCGTCCGGATACACCCGGTCACCGATCAGCCCGGCGATCACCACCGAAGCGGCCGTCCAGCCGACAGTGCCCATCACGTTCGCGCGCGCGTGCTGCGTCGCCAGCCCGGTGAAGTCGTACAACGCGGGCGCGGACACCTCCGGGATCGCCGCCGCCACCACGCAGTAGTTCATCGTCGACATCATCACCGACTCGGTGAACAAGCCCACGACGGCCGCGCTCGGGCCGATCTGGACCGTGTTCAGCCTGCCCCCGCTGCGCTGGATACGCTCCGCCACCGCACCCAGGTACTGCTCCTTGGTGAGCACTGATGCCTCCCGAAAGACCGCTACGCACCGCCATCGTCGCATGAACAGGGCGGATGGTTGCGCCGGCGCGGTAATCCGATCTGCTTCACTGGACCATCATGCGACGTCTTCTGATCTTGCCGCTCGTCGTGCCGCTGCTGGTGGCCTGCGGGCCGACGGAACAGCCGCCGCCCGCGGCGAGCTCGCCCACGCCGTCGAACACCCCGGCGCCCAGCCCCCCGCCCACGCCGGAACCCACCGGCAAAGGCCCGTGCCCGTACCTGAGCAACGAGTCCGTCTCGGACGCCAACGGGCAGAAGGTCTCCAAGGTCAAAACCTCGGAAGACCAGCCGCATCCGAGCTGCTTCTTCTACGCGCTCAGCGGGAAACTGCAGCTCACCGTGCGCGTGTTCGTCGGAGAACCCGGTATCGCCAAGGCTGTCGTCGACCAGGCCGCCCCCATCGACACCTCCAACCCGGCCGACGAACCGGCGGGCTGGAAAGGCGGCTACCAACCCTCGGGAGAAGGCGCCGTCTACGCCGTTTCCAAGGGCGGAAGCGCGGTAGTCGTGATCACCAACCAGAAGCAGAGCATCAAGGCCCGTACGGTGGCGAAGGAGGTTATCGGTGAGCTGAAGCTCTAGGTAGTGGTATCCACACGTCAGAGTGAAGTTGATCTTGTACTACCCTGTGCCGCACGCGCGACGGTTCGCGGGACCAGCGCGACGCCAGATCCGGCGGCGGCCGCCTTGCGGTGTGGCTCGGCGGCACAAAAGATCATTTCTCCCCATAAGACAAAAGGACAGGTTTCGTGGCTGACACCCTCAAGGAAATCTTGCTCGACTCCAGCCGTCGCCCGGCGGTCGTGAGCGACTTCGAAGGCCTCGTCGACGCCGAGGTCTCGGACAAGGGCGGCGTTTCGGGTGCCGTCGTGAAGACCGGCTTCGCCGCCGTCAAGAAGATCAAGCCGGGCATCATCCCCTCCGCCGTCGACGCGCTGCTCGACGACTTCACCGGTGCCCTCGAGCCGTTCTACGGCGACTACAAGGCCAAGGGCGGCAACGACTTCGGCGCCTACCTGGTCGGCCGCGGCGACGAGGCCGCCGACGCGCTCCTGTCGGTCACCGACGCGCGCGCCGACAAGAGCAGCCGCGACAGCATCAAGAAGGTCTACTCGAAGCTGCGCCCGAACGGCAAGAAGAACGTCGAGGAGGCCCTTCCCCGCCTCGGCCAGCTGATCGACAAGCACGCTAGCGCTGTTTGATCGCGCTGACGTAAAGCGCGCCGAAGGGGCGCCCGTTCGCTTTCAACGTTCCGTTGGGAGTGGAGGGCGCCCCTTCATCGCGTTTACGTGGGCCTTCGGCCCGAAAGAGGGCGCTCGACTGGTGAAGTCTCGCCGTCGCGCTGGCGCGCTTTCGGCGAGACGGGTCCGCCGGTCACCTTGTCGGGCGCGTTGATCTTCGGCACCGAGCGACTTCGGTACTTGTCGATCTTCGGTGCGTGGACGTGAAAGGGCCGCCCAGTGACCTTGTGAGTCACTGGGCGGCCCTTCGCGACAAGCAGAAGAGGGTGAGGCGTCAGTTCTTCTTGTCGGCGGAGCTGGAGCTCGAAGCCTGGTGCCCGTTCTTGGGGGCGGCGGGCTTCGGGGTCGCGGGCTTCGCCGCACCCGAACCCCCGGCCGGACCGGAAGCGGCGGGCTTCGCGGCGGCGGGCTTCGGCGCGGCCGCCGCCGGAGCGGCGGGCTTCGCGGGAGGAGCGGGCGGAGCCTTCGGCGGCGCGGGCGCGACCGGCGGCTCCTGCTTCGAACGCAGCGCGTAGGCGGCACCGGCACCGACGACCGCGATACCGACGACCCACGGCCAGCGACGACGCTTGCGCGTCCCCTTGGCAGCGGTCTTCGCCTCCACGAGCGCGGCCTTGAAGTCCTTCTTCGCCGCCTTGAAGTCCTTCTTGCCCCGGCGCTTGGACTCGCCTGCCGACTTCGCGGCCAGGATGGCGGCCTTGCGGGCCTTCCTGCCCGGCTTCCGCATCTCGGAAAGCCTGGCCAGCGCCTCCTTGCGAGCCGCCTTCGAGCTGCGCTTGAGCTCCTTGCGGGTCAGTTCCGTCTTCTTCGCGAGCTTCTTGCGCGCGCGACGGCTGGTCTTAGCGATCTCACCGGCGCTCTCGGAGAGCTTCTGCTCGGCTACCTCGACGGCTTCCTTGCCCGCCTCAACAGCACGTTTGCGCAGGCCGAGGGCGCCGGCCTTCGCCGACTCGCTCACCGAATCTGCGGCCCGGGTCATGGCCTTCACCTCATCAATCGTTTTGATTCTGCTTCGTTGCTTGTAACCTATCGTGCCCCTTTTCCCCAGATCTTGCCGCAGATGGCACGATGAAGCTCGTGACTGAAAGCAAGGGATCCCTCATTGGTGGCGCGCTGAAGGCCACTCTGCACACCAACCAGGGTGACATCAACCTGAACCTGTTCCCCGACCACGCGCCGAAGACGGTCGCGAACTTCGTCGGGCTCGCCGAGGGCAGCAAGGAGTACACGCAGCCCAACGCGCAGGGCGAGAACTCGGGCCCGTTCTACAACGGGTCGATCTTCCACCGCGTCATCGACGGCTTCATGCTCCAGGGCGGCGACCCGACCGGCACCGGCCGCGGCGGCCCCGGCTACAAGTTCGGCGACGAGTTCCACCCGGAACTCCAGTTCTCCAAGCCGTACCTGCTGGCCATGGCCAACGCCGGACCCGGCACCAACGGCTCGCAGTTCTTCATCACCGTCGCGCCGACGACGCACCTGAACTTCAAGCACACGATCTTCGGCGAGGTGGCGGACCAGGCTTCCCGCGACGTCGTCGACGCGATCGGCCGTACGGCGACCGGTCCGGCCGACCGTCCGCTGCAGGACGTCGTGATCGAGAAGGTCGTCATCAGCCGCGAAGGCTGATCGCGAAGCCGGTTACGGGGGATTTCGGTAGGTTGGTGGCATCGTGAGCCAACCACCGAATCCCCAGTACCAGCAGGCAGCCATGCCCGGTTGCTGGTGGCACCCGAACCGGCCGACCGGGCTGAGCTGCGCGCGCTGCGAGCGTCCGGCCTGCCCGGATTGCCTGCGCGAGGCCGCCGTGGGCTTCCAGTGCACCGACTGCGTCCAAGCGGGCCGCCAGCAGGACCGTGCGCAGCAGAGGCAGTACCGCGACGCCGGGTACGGCGCGCGCACCCTCACCGGCGCCCAGCAGCCCCGGACGGCTGTCGTGACGCCGGTCCTCCTGGCGCTCAACGTCGTCATCTTCTTCATCACCGTCGCGCAGTCCGGCAGCATCTCGGACAACAACTTCTCGGAGCTCTTCCAGCTCGGCGAGCTCGCGAACCCGCCGACACTCGCGGCCAACGAGTGGTGGCGGATCTTCACCTCGGGATTCCTCCAGTACGGCCTGCTGCACATCGCGAGCAACGCCTTCTCGCTGTGGTTCGTCGGACGCCCGCTGGAGACCGCGCTCGGCCGCGTCCCGTTCACCGCGCTCTACTTCGTGTCGATGCTCGGCGGGTCGGCCGCGAACCTGGTGTTCACGGACCTCGACGCGGTGCCGGTGGTCGGCGCGTCCGGCGCCATCTTCGGGCTCATCGGCGCGTACACGGTCATCGTCATCAAGCTCAGGCTCAACCCGACCTGGCTGCTGGTCATCCTCGGCCTGAACGTCTTCATCACCTTCCAGGTGCCGGGCATCTCGATCCTCGCCCACGCGGGTGGTTTCATCGCCGGTCTCCTGGCGACCTTCGCGCTGCTGTACGCCCCGGAAAAGAACCGGGTCGGCTGGCAGATCGGCGGGATCGCGATCGTCGTCGTGGCGATGGCCGGGCTCATCGTCTGGAAGGACGCGCAGACGGTCTCCGCGTACTGCGAATTCGGGAACTACCGAGGACAGAGCGCCTACCTCTGCTACCGAACGTAGCCTCGCTTCCCCCAAGTGGGTTATGCGAATACTCGGTGGAGAAGCAACAAGTCTGGGTACCTTCAGGTTGATCATCAACATCGTCAACTTGGGGGTTGAGATGAAGATCCGGAAAGCAGCAGCTCTCGCCGCCGTCGCTGTGCTGGCGTCGGCCTTGGCGCCGTCGGTCGCACAGGCCGGTCAAGCCGCCGAGACCTGCCAGACCTACACCAAACGCTATTTCCTCGGCTCGGGCAGTGCGATCACGCTGCGTGTCGCCTACGTCGACGCGGCGTTGAAAATCTGCTTCGGGGACCCCGGCGTCACCTCGTCGGTGGCGACGCAGACCGTCGGCACGACGGGGCCGGGCGCGGCGTCCGGCTGGGAGGTCACCGCGGGCCAGGCTGTGGTCGAGGACCAGCGGCCCCGGCACGTCAAAGCGAAGTTCAGCGGGTCCCTGCGGACCTGCGTCGTCAAGATCAACCCGATCTGCTCGCCGGCCTCGCCGTACGAGATCTTCGGGGAGTACGCGCCGCCCGCGGTGGGACCGGCCGTTCCGGGCTGGTCACACGGCCCGAACGGCGACGTCCACTACTACGACAACGCCTGACCCTTGAGGGCGGTGAGGACGTCCAGGACGTCCCTGGGGTCCTCGCCGAGGTCGATCCGGCCGAACACCAGCAGGTGTTCGCCGGATTCGACCTCGAGGGTCAGCGTGTCCCGGCCGAACCGGCGCGTCGTGCGCAGCCGGAGCCGGGCTTCGGACCAGGAGTAGCGGTGCGCGCCGCCGACGGTCCTGGCCAGGATTCCGTCCGGACCGGCGGCCAGCCGGGGACGGAGCAGGGTGCCGTGCAGCGCGAGAGCGCCCACGGAGAGCATGGCGACCCCGGTGAGGACGGTGCCGCCGACGTCGCCGCCGATGACCAGCCACACCACGCCTGCCAGCAACAACAGGGCTATCGCCCAGGCCACTACCACAACGTTCTGCTGCGGCGCCCACGAGGTGGGGTAGTTATCCACAGGGGTTATCCACACTGGGGATGAGTCACACCGGTGTAATTAGGCGTCAAGCCGCCATCCGGGGTAATGCTCACCGCCACCGCATCGTCATGAGCAGACCGGCGATCATCAGCACGAAGCCGATCGCGAAGTTCGTGTTGCCCAGATCCGCCATGAAGGGAATCTTGTCGCCCGCGATGTAGTTCACGACCAGCCACAACAGGCCGATCAACATGAGGCCGAACATCACGATCTTGTAGAACAGGTTCGACGGGCCAGCCGCCTTGACCTTCACCGGCGTGCGGCGGTCGGTCGGCGGGGTGTACGCCGTCTTCTTGCGGACCTTGGACTTCGGCATCGTGTTCCTCGCGTACTGTTCGGCTTCCCTGGTGGCGATGACCCGCTTTCGGGTGCGCAACCAGCGTCACGTGCACACGTTAACGTAAACGAGCGCCGCTGGGCACCGTCCGGGACCGGTCGATTTCCCGCACTGTGACAATGGTGTCACAGACGGTTCGACACTGTGCTGGTTCGACACTGCGGCTTGGTTCGAGACTGAGGAGCTTGCGTAGTGCCTGAGCGGGAAGAGCCGGGCGGGGACCGCCGGCGATACTCCGGACGCCCACCCGGTGAGGGCCGTCCGGCCCCCCGGCGTCGGCCGGAGGAAGGAACTTCGCCGCGTCGCGCCCCGGGAGAGTCGCCGACGCCTCGCCGGAGGCCTCCGGAGGGCAGGTCGTACGACGGTCCGCCGCCGCGTCGCCGTCCCGACGCGCCGCCACCTCGCCGTCGTCCCGCGCCGCCACCGGGGTCGACCGAGGAGACCGTCATCTTCGAACCGGTCGGCGGTGACGTCGCGACCGAGGAACGCCCGCCGCCGCGGGAACTGGGCAAGGGCGGCGCCGCCGTCCGCACCGTCGGCGAGCTCCTCATCACCGCCGGCCTGGTGGTGCTGCTGTTCATGGTCTACGAGGTCTACGTGACCGACCTCTTTTCCGCGGGCAAGCAGTCCGAGGCGAGCACCGAGCTGGACGGCGAGTGGGGCAAGGACCGGACGCTGCATCCGGAACTGGTCGACGGGAAGGCGTTCGCCAGGATCCACATCCCGGTGTTCGGTGCCGACTTCAACTTCACCATCCAGGAAGGCACCACGGAGGCCGCGCTCGAAGTCGGCCCCGGCCACTACAAGGGCACCGCGCTGCCGGGCGAGCCGGGCAACTTCGCGGTCGCCGGGCACCGCGTCGGCAAGGGCGCCCCGTTCAACGACCTGGACAACCTCGGCTCGTGCGACCAGATCGTCATCGAGACGCAGACCGACTTCTACATCTACAAGGTGCTGCCGTACAAGGACGAGGTCGAAGGCTGGGCCGCCGGCAAGGGCGCCCAGCCGAAGTGCAAGAACGTCGGGACCCTGCGCGACCCGAACGCCGCCGACGGCGGCCCCTACGGCGAGACCAACGGCCGTCGCATCGTGTTCCCGACCAAGGGCGACACGGTGAACCCGGTGCCGTACAAGGACCCGGACATCCTGCCGAAGGCCGATCAGGTCTCGCTGCTCACGCTGACCACGTGTCACCCCCAGTTCTCGGCGAAGGAGCGGCTCATCATCCACTCGGTGCTGACCCAGCAGGTGCCGAAGAACCAGGTCGGCTCCTACGCCGAACTGCTGCCCAAGATCTCGGAGGCGCGCTGATGTACGGCTGGATCTGGCGCAAGCTGCCGGGCCCCTTCGCGGTGAAGCTGGCGACAGCGGTCGTGCTGGCGCTCGGGATCGTGGCGTTGCTGATGTTCGTCGTCTTCCCGTGGCTGGAGCCGCGGCTGTGGTTCAACGAAGTGAGCGTCCAGTGATATTTGTCGAGCGCTGACGGAAACTCGCCGAAGGGGCGCCGGGCCGCTTCCAACTCAGGTTGAGAGCGGAGGCGCCCCTTCATCGAGTTTCCGTGGGCCTGCGGCCCAAGAGAGGGCGGCTCGACGGTGAAGTCTCCGTCGGGCGCAGAGCGCCCTTGGGGAGACCCGTTGGGCTGAGTGAGTTCGAGTCGCGTTCAGGTAGGGGTAGCGGGTGGCGGTGCGGTTTGGGGTCTTCCTCGTCTCCGGGCGGTTTCCGGGCCAGGAAGACGCCGATGTCCTGCGCCGGTCCGTCGACGCCGCGATCGCCGCCGAGCAGGCTGGCTTCGACGACGTCTGGTTCGCCGAACACCACTTCATGCCGTACGGCGTCTGCCCGTCCGCGATCACCCTCGCCGCGCACGTGCTCGGCCGCACCGAGCGGATCGCGGTCGGCACCGCGGTGAGCGTGCTGTCGATCGCGCATCCGGTGGCGCTGGCCGAGCAGTGGTCACTGCTCGACGCGGTCTCCGGCGGACGGCTGCGGATCGGCGTCGGCCGCGGCGGGCCGTGGCAGGACCTCGAAGTGTTCGGCACCGGGGAGTCCCGTTACGAAACGGGGTTCGAGGAGAGCCTCGATCTGCTGCTCGCGGCGATGACGTCGAAGACCGTTTCGGCCGACGGCGACCACTTCCGGTTCCGTGAGGTGCCGATGGTGCCGCGGCCGGAGCGCCCGCCTCGCCTGGTCGTGGCCTGCGGCGACGCCCGTTCGAACGCGGTCCGGCTCGCCGCCGATCGCGGGCTGCCGATGCTGCTCGGCCTGCACACCGACGACGACGGCAAGATCGAAACCCTTGCCGCGTACGGCGAGTCCGCCGTCGAGCACGTCTCGACGGTCATGTGCCAGGTCGGTGACGACGCGCCGGCCGTCGTGCGGTCCGCGTTGCCGGGTTCCCTGAAGGAGGGCTTCGCCGGGCACGTGTACCTCGACGGCAAGCGGGGGCTGGACAAGGATCCGGTGTCCTACACCGACCGGCTGTGCGAAATGCATCCGATCGGCGGCATCGAGTACTGCGTCGACAAGCTGGGAACGAGCCTCCGGCGCACCGGGGTCTCCCACGTGATCATGATGGTGGAAGCGTCCGGTACGCCGGAGGGCACGCTCGAGAACATCGCGCGGATCGGGGAAGAAGTCCTGCCCGCGCTGCGAAAGGGCTAGCAGTCGCGGAGTTCCGGGCTCTGGTTCAGCAGCTGGCCGCGCACCGAAACGAACGCTCGGTAGCGGTCACTGTCCACTTGGGACTTCTTGAACACGGCGACGCGGTGGCAGTTCTGGAACGCCAGCTTCACGCCGAAGTGCCGTTCCAGGCCGCCGCGGATGGCGTCCGAGGCCAGCGCCCGCAGCAGCTGACCGCGTTCGGCCTCGCTCGGCGGCGGCGTCTCGTTGTCGGCGAACCCGTCGGCCGCGCCCTCGGCCTCCGCGATGACGCCGGTGATCACGGTCCAGGCGTAGGGCAGGGATTCCCGGACACAGGCGACGAATTCGGCGTCGGAGACCTCCCCGCGCTCGGCCTTCTCCAGCAGCGCGGGCGATACATCCAGAGACATCGGACCTCCGAGAGAGACACAGTGAACGTGGGCCGTCTTCCTGACTACCCACCCGCGGCCCGGGCCACAAGAGAAAACGATCATCATCACCACTTTGGCGGAAGCGGTCGTCACTCCCAGCGAAAAAGCTTCGCGGCCAGGACACAACTGCCCACCGCGAAAGCCGCCAACACGGCGAGTTGCAGCGGCTGCGCGCCGGTGCCGGTCCAGGCGTCCTCCATGGCTTTGACGCCCGGCGGGACGTACGCGCCGATGTTCTGGACGACTTCCGGCAGCAGCGGACGCGGCAGGTACACACCGCCGAGGAACATGATCGGGATGTAGGCGATCATCGCGATCCCACCGGCCGCCTTGCCGGTTTTGGCGACCGATGCCGCGATCAGCCCGAGGCCGAAGATCGCCGTCGTGCCGAGCACGAACGCGAGCAGGAAGCCGAGCGGGTGCCGCGGCCCGGGGACGCCGAAGACGGCGGAGCCGAGCACGATCATCAGGCCGACGCCGGCGATCGTGACGATGACGTTGATGATCAGCTGGGCCACCAGCAGTCTCGCCGGATGCACCGGTGTGGTGGCGAAGCGGCGGAGGATGCCTTGTTCGCGGTAGGCCGCGATCACGGACGGGATCGCCTGCAGACCCATCAGCGCGATGGTGAGCACCACCAGCGAGGGCACCCAGGCGTCGATGAATCGCATGCCCGGGGTCTTCTCGCTCTCCGTCCGGAAGGCCGGGATGGCGCCGAGGCCGAGCAACAGCACGGTCGGCGACAGCAGTCCCGAGAGGACCCAGATCGGCGAGCGCAGCGCGAGCTTCGTTTCGGTGAGCGTGATCTTGGTGAGCGTGTTCACTGTTCGTCTCCCGTTTCAGTCGCGGCCGGTCAGGGTCACAAAGGCGTCGTCCAAAGAGGTCTTCCCGGTGTGTTCGCGGAGTTCGAGCGGGCTTCCGGTGGCGACCACGCGGCCGGCGTCGAAGATCGCGAGGCGGTCGCAGAGGCGCTCGGCCTCGTCCATGAAGTGAGTGACCAGCAGGACGGTGACGCCGGTGTCGCGCACGCCCTCGACGAGCTTCCAGGTGTCGCGGCGGGCGTGCGGGTCCAGTCCGGTGGTCAGCTCGTCGAGGACGGCGACCTCGGGGCGGCCGACCAGGGCGAGCGCGATCGAGACGCGCTGCTTCTGACCGCCGGAAAGCTTGCCGAAGTACTTGTTCCGCTGCCCGGTGAGACCCAGCTGCTCCAGCAGTTCCCCGGGGTCGGCGGGGTTCGGGTAGAAGGAGGCGTAGAGGTCGAGTGCCTCGTGGACCTTGAGCTTTTCCGGCAGACGGCTCTCCTGGAGCTGGGAGCCGAGGCGCTGACGGAGGGCGGCGTGATCCCTGCCCGGGTCGAGGCCGAGAACCGAGATGCTGCCGGAGTCCGGCGCGCGCAGCCCCTGGAGGCATTCGACGGTGGTGGTCTTGCCCGCGCCGTTGGTCCCGAGGATCCCGAAGATCTCGCCCTGTTCCACGTGGAACGAAACGTCGTCGACCGCGACGTGCTCCCCGTACGTCTTGCGGAGGTTGGTGACTTCGATGAGTGGCATGCGAAAAACGTTATGGCGCAACGGGTCTGGTCAGAATGACGCTGGAACCACAACCGGGGTGGGGCTGGACCCACCCCCTTCGTGAGGCTGCGACCACTGCTTTCCGGCTGTTCGGTGCGCGAGACTTCTCGCATGATCCGCACCTACCTCACCTCGGTACGACGAGGGTTCGCGCTCGCCGGCCTGGCGCTGGTGAGCTGGTTGGACCTGCTGCTCGAACTGGTGGGTTTCTGCCTCCTCTGCGTCGGCCTGGTCTTCGCGTACACGCTGGCCTTGGAGGGGACGCGTCCGCGCGCCGCACTCACCCGGCGGCTGGCCGGACGCTGGTGCGATATCGAGGTCGAGCCGCCGTACCGGCCCGCCCCGCCGGAGCCGGAACGCGAGCGCGACGGCTGGTACCGCGACGGGAACAACCTGTTCAAACGGTCGTGGTTCCTGCGGTGGACCAAACGGTTCGAATGGATCTCCGACGACCCGGCCACCGGCCGCGACCTCGGCTGGCAGCTGTGGAACCCCTTCGCCGGGCTACTGCTCGTGCCCGCGGTTCTCGTGGCCGGGCCGGGGGCGCTCCGGCTGTACGGGAAGTGGACGCGCTGGTGGCTCGGACCTCGTCCGGCCCGCTCGGAAGGCGGCTGGGTCAAGACGAGGCTGAAGGCGCTCGGATTCCAGCTGGCCCTGGTCGGCCTCTCGGTCGCGCAGCTCGCGATGGCGATCCCGACGCTGCTCGTGCTGGCTGTCGGCTTCGCGCCGCTGTTCCCCACACTGGTCGTCGCCGGCCGGTCGGTGACCGACACCTTGCGCCGCGAGGCCAAGAACTGGACCGGCGTCCGGATCGATCGGCCGTATGTGCCGGAGCCGTCGTTCCCCGTGCCGCGACCGGACGGGCTGTACCAGCGTGGGCGGCAGCTGTACGACACGCCGTGGTGGCCTGCCCGCTTCGATCGCTGCCGCTGGGCGATCCGCGACCGCGCGACCTGGCGCGACATGGCGGCCGCGGTGGTCAACTCCGTGGTGCTGTCGCTGATGGCGGTGCCGACGGCGGCGCTGGTGTTCTTCGGCCTCTGGGGTTTCCTGGCGCTGTGGGTCTGGCGGCCGATCGCGGGGTGGACGGACACCTCGTGGTCGATGATCGGCCTGCCGGAGGCGACCACGCACTGGCAAGCGCTCGCGATGACCCCGGTGGTCGTGGCGGCGTTCATCGCCGGGCTGGTCGCGACACCGTGGCTGGCTCGTAAGGGCGCACAGTTCGCGAAGCTGCTTCTGGGACCGACGGAGGCTTCGCGGCTGGGGCAACGCGTCGAACGGCTGAAGCAGACGCGGACGGACGCCTCGGTCGCGCAAGCCGCCGAAATGCGGCGCATCGAACGGGATCTGCACGACGGCGTCCAGTCGAGGCTGGTCGCGATGGGGATGAAGCTGGGCGCCGTCGAAGCACTGATCGACAGCGATCCGGCCGCGGCGAAGCGGCTGGCCGCCGAGCTCCGGCGGACGTCGTCGGAGACGCTGACCGAGTTGCGGCTGCTGGTGCGCGGGATTCACCCGCCGGTGTTGTCGGAGCGCGGTCTCGGTGACGCCGTGCGGGCGATGGCGCTGGACAGTCCGCTGCGGGCCTCGGTGACCGGTTCTCTTCCGCGTCTCGAACAGCCTGCGGAGGCGTGCGCGTACTTCGCGGTCAGTGAGCTGCTGGGCAACGCGGCGAAGCACGGTGAGGCGCGGCGAGTGTCGATCGACCTGGATTACGACGACGGTCTGCTGCGGATCGAAGTGACCGACGACGGGAAGGGCGGCGCGAACGCGGCCGGGGGGAGCGGGATACGCGGGATCGAACGCAGACTCGGCACCTTCGACGGTACGTTTGCTCTGACCAGCCCGCTCGGCGGGCCGACGAAGGCGACCCTGGAGATCCCGTGCCAGCTCGACCCCGATGCGTCGTCGCCGAGGACCAGTACCTCCTCCGAGACGGCCTGACGCATCTGTTGACCGCGCACGGTTTCGACGTCGTCGAGGCGGTCGGGACCGGGCCGGAGCTGGAACGGGCGCTGCGTTCGCATCGGCCGGACGTGTCGGTCGTCGACGTCCGGATGCCGCCGACGCTCACCGACGAGGGCCTCCAGGTCGCGTTGGCTGTGCGGCGCGACGTTCCCGGGCTGCCGATCCTCGTGCTGTCGCAACATGTCGAGCAGCTCTACGCGCGGGAACTGCTGGCCGACGGTGCCGGTGCGATCGGATATCTGTTGAAGGACAGGGTCTTCAACGCGGACCAGTTCATCGACGCGGTGCGCCGGGTGGCGGGCGGCGGGACCGCGATGGATCCCGAAGTGATCGCGAAACTGGTGGCGGGCAACGCTTCCGACCCGCTCGCCGCGCTGACCCCGCGTGAACTCGAGGTGCTCGGGCTGATGGCCGAGGGCTGTTCGAACGCCGCCATCGCGGGGCGCCTGCACTTCAGCGAGGGGGCGGTGGGGAAGCACACCGCGAACATCTTCGCGAAACTCGGCATCGTCGCCTCGGACGACACGAACCGCCGCGTGCTCGCGGTCTTGGCCTACCTGGGCACTGGCGGGTCGTGAGTGCCGCCGCGTGATCAGCCGCGAGTTCCGCCTCCAATCACGCGAGTCACGCCTTCAATCACGCGAGTTCCGCCTCCAAACACGCGAGTTCCGCTTCTAATCACGCGAGTTCCGCCTCGGATCACGCGAGTCACGCCTTCGGGGCGGCACGCGTGATCCGACGGACGACTCGTGTGTCCAGACGGCCGACACGCGTGATCCGACGGACGACACGCGGCGGGACCCCGGCCGCAGGCCGTGTCGTCCATCCAGTCACGCGTGTCGTCCGTCTGATCACGCGTGTCGTCCGACCCACCCCTCCCCGAACGCCAAGAAGGACCCCACTCAGTGGGGCCCTCCGTGACTTTCCCGGCAGTTGTCCACAACCCTTCCCGGCTGTGGACAACCCCCTGTGAGCAGCCCTTTTCCCTCCTCCAGCCGGTAGACTGAGTTCGGGGCCGCCCCCTGGGACGGGTGGGGGGCTGGGTAGGTGAGTCAAGAGCGGGAGATGCGGGTCATTTCGTCTCGTTCCACGACCTTGACGCGTTCCCGGCCGTGCGGGACGCCGAGAGACTTCTCGTGGGCGTCGAGTTTGCTCCAGCCGTCCCAGGTGGTGAAGGGGACGCCGCGTTCGGTGAGGAAACCGAGGATCGCGTCGGGGTCGTCCACCGCCGGGGCGGTGAGGTTGTCGGCGTCGGCGAGCAGGCTCGCGATCGTTTCGGCCGCGTCGCCCTTGGTGTGGCCGATGAGGCCGACGGGGCCGCGCTTGATCCAGCCGGTCACGTAGACGCCCGGCACCTGGTCCTCGTCGATGTCCAGCACCCGGCCCGCCTGGTTCGGCACGGTCCCGGTGGTGTGGTCGAACGGGATCTCCGGCAGGTGCGAAGACAGGTAGCCGACAGCCCGGTAGACGGCCTGGACGTCCCAGTCGTGGAATTCGCCGGTGCCGCGCACGTTGCCGTCACCGGTCAGTTCGGTGCGCTCGGTCCGCAGGCCGGTCACCTTGCCGTCCTCGCCGACGATCTCGCACGGCGAGTGCAGGAAGTGCAGGTGCAGCCGCTTCGGCCGGTCGCCCTGGTCGCGGATCGCCCACTCCTGAAGCGTCTTCACGACCATGTCGATCTGCTTCGACGCCCGCAGCGCGGCGATGCTGCCCTCGTCGAACTCGATGTCCTCCGGGTTGACGATGACCTCGACGTTCGGCGAGTGATCCAGCTCCCGCAGTTCCAGCGGCGTGAACTTCGCCTGCGCCGGGCCGCGGCGCCCGAACACGTGCACGTCGGTGACCGGGCTGGCCTTCAAACCCTGGTAGACGTTGTCCGGGATGTCGGTGCTCAGCAGCTCGTCCGCGGTCTTCGCGAGGACGCGGGCGACGTCGAGCGCCACGTTCCCGACCCCGAGGACAGCGACCGACGTCGCGTTCAGCGGCCAGGTCCGCGGCACGTCCGGGTGCCCGTCGTACCAGGAGACGAAGTCGGCGGCGCCGTAGCTGCCGTCGAGGTCGATCCCGGGGATGTCGAGCGCGCGGTCGGCCATGGCGCCGGTCGAGAAGATCACCGCGTCGTAGAACTGGCGCAGGTCGTCGAGCTTCAGGTCGGTCCCGTAGTCGACGTTGCCCAGCAGCCGGATGTTCGGCTTGTCGAGGACCTTGTGCAGGGCGGTGACGATGCCCTTGATCCGGGGGTGGTCGGGCGCGACGCCGTACCGGATCAGCCCGAACGGCGCCGGCATGCGCTCGAACAGGTCGATCGTCACGTCGGCGTCGGACTTGTCGAGGATGTCGGCGGCATAGATGCCGGCCGGACCGGCACCCACGATGGCTACACGAAGAGAACGGCTCACCCCTACCACGGTAAGTTAGGTTGCCCTAACAATCATTGTGATCTGGCGTACGGTCCACCTGGTGGGAGCCGCTAAGCTGGTTCCATGCGCGTGCTCGTCGTCGACAACTACGACAGTTTTGTCTACAACCTGGTCCAGTACCTGGCCCAGCTCGGCGCCGACTGCACTGTCTGGCGCAACGACGTGGTGGACATCGACAAGCTCGGCGAGTTCGACGCGGTCCTCGTCTCTCCCGGCCCCGGAACCCCGGAACGCGCTGGTCAGAGCATGGACGTCATCCGCAAATGCGCCGACGAGCGTATCCCGATGCTCGGAGTCTGCCTCGGCCACCAGGCCCTCGGTGTCGTCTTCGGCGCCACCGTCGACCGCGCCCCCGAACTGCTGCACGGCAAGACCAGTCAAGTCCACCATTCGGGCGACGGGGTCCTCGCCGGACTCCCCGGCGAATTCACCGCCACGCGGTACCACTCGCTGACCGTTTTGCCGGAAACCATCGACGACGCCGTGTTCGAGATCACAGGCCGCACCGAGTCCGGTGTCGTGATGGGCATGCGCCACCGCGAGCTGCCGCTCGAAGGCGTCCAGTTCCACCCCGAGTCCGTGCTCACCCAGGGCGGGCACCGGATGCTGGCGAACTGGATGGCTTCGGCCGGGCACCCGGTCCCCGACGCCACGGTCAACGAACTCGAACAAGCCACCCGCGCGCTCCAGAAGGCCGCTGCTGCGTGACCTCGCTGATCCGGCTCGAAGGAGTCGGTAAGCGCTACGGGCGCGGCGAACCCGTGCTCGTCGAAGTCGACCTCGACGTCCCCGCCGGGCGCGTGATCGGCGTCCTTGGCTCGAACGGCTCGGGGAAGTCGACACTGCTCAGGATCCTCGCGGCACTTTCCCGCGAGACCTCGGGAACCGTCGTCGGCACCCCGAGGGTCGGCTACCTGCCGGACCGTTTCCCAGCGGGACAGCGGATGAGCGCCAGGGCGTACCTGCGGCACATGGCCCGCATCGACGGACATGTCGACTTGTCGGCCATCGATCCGTTGCTGGACAGGCTGGCGCTGGTCGGCGGCCCGGACGCGCCCCTTCGGACCCTCTCGAAGGGCAACGCCCAGAAGGTCGGCCTCGCCCAGGCCGTCCTGGCCGGGCCGGAACTGCTGATCCTCGACGAACCCTGGTCCGGCCTCGACGTCGAAGCCCACACGGTGCTCGGCGAACTCGTCGCCGAGACCAAGGAACGCGGCGCGAGCGTCGTCTTCACCGACCACCGCGCGGCCGCCGTGCACGCCCACGCCGACGACGTCTACCGGATGGACGCCGGCCTCCTGACCCGCGTCGAAACGGCCGCGAAAACCGAAAGCGCGACAAGGATCGTCCTCGACGGGCCCGGCGGCGACTGGTCGGCGGAGCCCGGCGTCAGCGAGGCCGTGACCGACGGCGAAAAAGTCGTCCTGACGGTCGAAGCCGGGCACACGGACGCCATCCTGCTGCGCGCGCTCAACCGCGGCTTCTCGGTCCGGGAGGTGGCGCCGTGCTCGCCATGACCCGCTACTACCTCGCGCTGCTCGGCCATTCCCAGCGCTACCTCCCCGCGATCCTCGCCTACATCGCGGTCAACACCGTGCTCTACACGGATCCGAAGTCGCCGTTGCTGCCGCAGTACGGGATCAGCGCGGGCTCGCTCCTGGTGGTCTCGTGCTGGCTGACGATCGCGATGCTCGACGTCGAGGACCCGGTCCAGCGGCTGGTGACCTTCAGCCACGCCCGGCGCTGGCGATCGGTCCTCGGCGGCGCCGCGTCGGCCGTCCTCGGCTGCGCCGCCGTGCTGATCCTCGTCACGGTGCTCTGGTCAGGCCTCCGGACCGGCGGCTTCACGATCGGCACCTTCGCGCTGGGGGCCGCGGCGCACATCGTGTGCGCGCTGTTCGGGATCGCCATCGGCCTGCCCTGCTCCCGGCTGCTGATCCCGCGCGTCGGCTGGTCGGTGCTGGCCGCGATCTTCGCCCTCGCGGCCGTGCTGCTGGTGAAATGGCTGCCGCTCGCCAACCCGCTGCTGCGCGCCCTGACCTCGCAACAACCACTGACCGGTCCGTTCACGGTGGCCGTGGTGGCGGCGGTCGCCGCCTTGCTCGTGAGCGTGACGAGCGTCGGATTCCTGCTGCGCCGCAACGCCTGATGCCGCGTCTCATCGTGCTCAACGGGCCGCCCGCCTGCGGAAAGTCGACGCTCGCCCGGCTCTACGCCGAAGACCACCCGCTGACGTTGAACCTCGACATCGACCGGATCCGCGGCCTGCTCGGCGCCTGGCGCGACGACGCCGCGAAGGCCGGCGTGCTCGCCCGCGAGCTCGCCCTGAGCGCCGCGCGGACCCACCTGCTCGCGGGCCACGACGTGATCGTCCCCCAATTCCTCGGCCGCGCGGGCTACCTCGAACGACTCGAAGCGCTCGCCGGCGAGACGGCCGCCGGTTTCCACGAGATCGTCCTCCTCGACACCTTGGACAACGTGCTCCGGCGGTTCGCCGAACGCACGCGCGCGGCTGCCGAGCCCGAACACGTCGAAGCACACGAGATGCTGGACGGTCCGGGACAGCTGGTGGCGATGTACGACCGTCTCGTGGAACTCGTCTCAACGAGACCGAAAGCGGCCGTGGTGCGGACCCGCGACGGGCTGGTCAGGCAGGCGTACGAAGGACTTCTCGAACAGCTGGCATGAAAAGGGCCCCGCACGAAACCGTGCGGGGCCCTTCGCTCAACCGTCGATCACGGAGGCGGGATGATCCCGCCGCGCGAACTCGACGACGTCGGTGAGTCGTCGTCTTCCACGATGAACAGCGTGATCGGCGCGTTCTTCGCGACCTTCGCACCGGCCTGCGGGTTGGTCTTGCTGATCTTGCCCGCCAGATCCCGGTCACCGTTCTTGTCGGCCTGGGTGTTCGGGGTACCGCTCCAGCCCAGCTGCTGCAACTGCCGGAACGCCTGATCCTCGGTCATGCCCTTCAGGTTCGGCATGTCGAAGGTCTCCTGGCTTCCGTCCGACACCGTCACCGTGACCACGCTGCCGACCGCGAGCTTGCCGCCGTTCGGGGACTGGTCGATGACGGTGTCCTTGGGCTCGCTGGAGCTGGCGGTCTTGAACGACGGGGTGAACCCGGCCGCCCGCAGCCCGGCGTCGGCCTCGGACTTCGTCTTGCCCTTGTAGTTCGTGACCGTCTTCAGTTCCTTGGACTTGGCGACCGTGATGTCGACCTTGGAACCCTGGTCGACCTCGGCCTGCGCCGCCGGGTTCTGGCTCAGGACCTTGCCGGCCTCGTTCGGGTCGTTGGTCTCTTCCTCGGTGGTCGCACCGAGCTTCAGGCCCGCCTCGGTCAGCGCCGCCAAGGCCTCGGCCGAGGTCTTGCCCTTGAGATCCGGCGCCTTGACCTTCAGCGGCTTGGAGCCGACGGTCAGCGTGATCTTGTCCGTGGTCGGCGTGACCTGCCCCTCCTTCGGGCTGATCGCGATGACCTTGTCGATGTCGTTCTCGTCGCAGGCGGGCAGACCGTTGACGGCCTCCCCGGTGCAGGGAACCTTCTTGGTCTGCTCGAACGAGTTGAACCCCGCGCCCCGGAGCGTGTCCTTCGCGGTGGCCTCGGACTGACCCATGACCGACGGGATCGCCTTGCTCTCGGCGCTGGTGCCGCCGAAGGCGTTCGACAGCCACATGATCAGCAGCACGATGGCCGCCAGCGACACCACGAGACCGGCGATCAGCCAGGCGCGGCGCTTCTTCTTCGCGGCCGGGTCTTCTTCGTCTTCCTCGTACTGGTCGTAGCGCGGCGGCACCCGGCGGTCGGAGTCCATGACCTGGGTGCGCTCGTCCTCCGACATCACCATCGGCGCGGACGGCCGCTGGCCGGACAGCGTGCGGACCAGGTCCGAACGCATCTCCGCCGACGACTGGTACCGGTTCGCCGGGCCCTTCGCGAGCGCCTTGAGCACGACGGCGTCGAGCTCGGGCGCCACGGCCGGGTTCACCGACGACGGCGGGTTCGGGTCCTCCCGCACGTGCTGGTACGCCACCGCCACGGGGGAGTCGCCGGTGAAGGGCGGCTCGCCGGTGATGAGTTCGTACAGCACGCAACCGGCCGCGTAGACGTCCGAACGCGCGTCGACGGACTCACCGCGCGCCTGCTCCGGCGAGAGGTACTGCGCCGTGCCGATCACCGCGGCGGTCTGCGTCATCGCGGACTGCCCGTCGTGCATGGCGCGCGCGATGCCGAAGTCCATCACCTTGACGGCGCCGTTCTTCGTGATCATCACGTTCGCCGGCTTGACGTCGCGGTGCACGATGCCGTGCCGGTGCGAGAAGTCCAGCGCCGCGCAGACGTCGGCCATGACCTCCATCGCCCGCTTCTGCGACATCGGGCCTTCGGTCTTCACGATGTCGCGCAGAGTCCGTCCTTCGACGTACTCCATGACGATGTAGGGCAGCGGGCCGAACTCGGTGTTCGTCTCGCCGGTGTCGTAGACGGCGACGATCGCCGGGTGGTTCAGTGCCGCCGCGTTCTGTGCCTCGCGACGGAAACGTTCTTGGAACTGGGGATCCCGCGCCAGGTCGGCACGCAGGATCTTGATCGCCACCTCCCGGCCCAGGCGCACGTCGTGGCCGTGATGGACCTCGGACATGCCTCCGTAGCCGAGCGTTTCGCCCAGCTCGTAGCGGTTGCTGAGCAGTCTTGGTGTGCTCATCTCTGCGTGCCGTTCCATTCCGTCCAAGGTTTGCTGCTCATCATTCCTGGATTCGCCTGCCCGGCAGACTCCTCGGTGCCGCCCTCCGTCGGCGCCGCGGGGTACGCGGACGTCGGCGTAGGACCTACAGGCTTCTTACCCGGAGCCGGTACCTGTTCACTCGTTTCCACGCCGCCCGACTGCTGTCCGTTGCCCGAACCGACCAGTCTCACGATGAGGAAGGCTCCTGCCACCAGTACTGCGATCAGGATCACCGCGAGCAGCACCCACCAGCCCCATTGCGGCCGTCTGCCGGGCAGGCGACGGACCGCCATCGGGGGCGGGCCGGTGACCGGGTGCATCGCCGGATGCGACGCGGGTCCGATCGCCACCATCGGGTTCGGCGGCGAGTGCGGGCCGGGCGGCACCTGCTGCGGCAGCACCGGCTGACCCGCGGAGTAGGCCACGTTGACCAGCCCCGACGGCGTCGGCAGCGGCAGGCCGGCGCGGACCGCCGCCACCGCGGCCGCGAACTCGCCGCCGCTGTTGTACCGCTGTCTCGGATCCTTGATCAGGGTCGCCTCGATGACCGCGCGGGCGCCCGGCGGCACGTCCGGCGGCAACGGCGGCGGGAGATCGCGGATGTGCATCATCGCGACCGTCACCGCGTTCTCCGAAAGGAACGGCCGGTGCCCGGTGAGGCATTCGTAGCCGCACACGGCCAGCGAGTAGACGTCGCTCGCCGGTTCGGCGTTGTGCCCGAGCGCCTGCTCCGGAGCGATGTAGTGGGCGGTGCCCATGACCATTCCGGACCTGGTCACCGGGGCGGCGTCGGCGGCCTTCGCGACCCCGAAGTCGGTGATCTTCACCTGCCCGGCCGGGGTCACCATGATGTTGCCCGGTTTGACGTCGCGGTGCACGAGGCCGGTTTCGTGCGCGGCCTGCAACGCGTTGCCCGCCTGTTCCAGGATGTCCAGGGTGCGCTCGGCGTTCAGCCGTCCCTCGCGGGTGATGATCGCGGCCAGCGGATCGCCTTCGACCAGCTCCATCACCAGATACGCGATCGACAGCTCGTCCGCGACCGTCTCGCCGTAGTCGTGCACGGCGGCGATGCCGGGGTGGTTGAGCGACGCCGTCATCCGCGCCTCTGTCCGGAACCGGTGGAGGAACTCCGCGTCGCCGGACAGCTCCGCCTTCAGGATCTTGACCGCGACCGTCCGGTCCAGCCGCGTGTCGCTGGCCTGCCAGACCTCGCCCATCCCGCCGACGGCGATCCGGTTCGTCAGCTTGTACCGGTCGGCCAGCAGCTGACCCGAGGACAGCATCCGCTATCCACCCCCGAGCATGGCGTTGACGGCGGCGCGGCCGATCTCCGCGGCCACGGTGCCACCGGTCGCTTCGAGCCCGCGGTTGCCACCGGACTCGACGACCACCGCGACGGCGATCTTCGGGTCCATCGCCGGCGCGAATCCGGTGTACCAGGCGTGCGGCGGGGTGTTCTTCGGGTCGTTGCCGTGCTCGGCGGTGCCGGTCTTGGAGGCGATCTGGATGTCGCCGCGCTTGCCGGCGCCCTTCGTGTTCTCCTCCGACGCGAGCATCATGTCGCGCAGGATCGCGGCGTTCGCGCTGGACATGGCGGCGTCGCCGGTCAGTTCGCTCGGTTTGTAGTCCTCGATGGTCGACAGGTTCGGCGCCAGCAGCGACTGCACGAGCTGCGGCTTCATCGCCATCCCGTTGTTCGCGACGGTCGCCGAAAGCAGGGCGTCCTGCATCGGGGTCAGGCGCACGTCGCGCTGCCCGATGGCGCTCTGGAACAGGGCCGCCTTCGAGTCCAGCGGGCCGAGGGTGGACGCGGCGACCCGCATCGGCACGGTCAGATCCTCGCCGACACCGAAGTTCTTCGCGGTCGCGTTCAGCTTGTCCTTGCCGAGTTCACCCGCGAGCTCGGCGAACGGCACGTTGCAGGAGTACCGCAGCGCTTCCTTCAGCGTGCTGCCCTTGCAGGCCGCGCCGCCGTAGTTCTCCAGCGTCGTCTGGGTGCCGGGGAGCTTGACGTTCGGCGCGGTGTTGACCGGCATGTCGGCCGTCTTGCCGTCTTCGAGCGCGGCCGCGGTCACCAGCAGCTTGGCCGTCGAACCCGGCGGGTAGCTCTCCGAGATCGCGCGGTTCAGCATCGGCTTCTTCGGATCGTCGCGCCACTGCCCCCACGCCGCGATCTGCTCCTTGCCGACGTGCGAGGCGAGCTTGTTCGGGTCGTACGACGGCGTCGAGACCATGGCCAGGATGCGCCCGGTCTTCGGCTCGAGCGCGACCACCGAACCGGTGTAGCCCTTCTGCGTCATCAGGTCGTACGCGGCCTTCTGCACGGCCGGGTTGATCGTCAGCCGCACGTTCCCGCCGCGCGGGTCGCGGCCGGTGACCATGTCCGACAGGCGCCGCACGAACAGCCGCGGGTCGGAACCGTTGAGGACGTCGTCCTCGGACCGCTCCAGGCCGCCCGAGCCGTAGTTGATCGAGTAGTAGCCGGTGACCGGCGCGTACATCGGGCCGTCGACGTAGGTCCGGATGAACTTGTACTTGTCGTTCGACGGGTCGACCTTCGCGAGCGCGGAGCCGTCGGGTGTGACGATCAGGCCGCGCTGACGGGAGTACTCCTCGTAGAGCACCCGCAG
Source organism: Amycolatopsis thailandensis (assembly GCF_042723255.1). NCBI lineage: Bacteria > Bacillati > Actinomycetota > Actinomycetes > Pseudonocardiales > Pseudonocardiaceae > Amycolatopsis > Amycolatopsis thailandensis. The sequence continues at coordinate 5,126 of NZ_JBHXJK010000001.1, read as the reverse complement.
GTTGCGCGAATCCGTGCGGTAGTCGTCGGCCTTGACCACCTGGATGTAGGTGGCGTTGGCCAGCAGGAGCACCACCATGACGAGCATGGCGACGCCGACCTTGCGGAGCGGGGTGTTCACGACGTGCTCCCCTCACCGTTCGCGGACGGCCGCTGGACCATCACCGTGTGCGCTTCGGCGAGCGGCGCCTGGGGCTGCTGCGGCTTCGGCCGCACCGCGGGTTTGCGGGCGGCGTCGGAGATTCGGAGCAGAAGGGCCACCAGGATGTAGTTCGCGAGCAGTGAAGAACCACCGCGGGAGAGGAACGGGGCGGTGATCCCGGTGTTCGGGATCAGGTTCGTGACGCCGCCGACGACGACGAAGATCTGCATGACCAGGGCGAACGACAGGCCGCCGCCGAGGAGTTTGCCGAAGGTGTCGCGGACCGCGAGAGCGCTGCGCATCCCGCGCATCGCCAGGATCAGGTACAGCATCAGCATCGCGGCGAGGCCGATGAAGCCGAGCTCCTCGCCGATCGCGGTGGTGATGAAGTCCGTCTTGGCCTCGGGGACCATGTCCGGCCGTCCGGCGCCGAGGCCGGTGCCGCCGACCCCGCCGGTGCCGAGCCCGAACAGACCCTGCGCGACCTGATAGCCGCCGCCGGCGTCGTCGTAGGTGGCGAGCGGGTCGATCCAGTTCCGGACGCGCTGCTGGACGTGCGTGAACAGGTTGTAGGCGATGATGGCGCCCGCGGCGAAGAAGCCGACGCCCAGCACCACCCAGATGACCCGTTCGGTCGCGACGTACAGCATCACCAGCGTGACGCCGAAGAACAGCAGCGACGTCCCGAGGTCCTTCTCGAACACCAGCACGCCCAGGCAGGCGGCCGCCGCGATCAGGATCGGGCCGAGGTCACGGGCACGCGGAAGTTCGACGCCGGCGATCTTCTTGCCCGCGACCATGAACAGGTCCCGTTTCGTCACCAGGAACGAGGCGAAGAAGATCATCAGCAGGATCTTCGCGAACTCACCCGGCTGGATCGAGAAGAACGGCAGCTTGATCCAGACCTTCGCGCCGTTGACCTCGGAAAGGCTCGACGGCAGCACAGCGGGCAGCGCGAGCGCCACGATGCCGACCAGACCGCAGATGTAGCCGTAGCGGGTCAGCGTGCGGTGGTCGCTGATCACGATCAGCACCACCACGAACAGCACGAGCGAGATCGCCGTGAACAGCACCTGCTTGGTGACGTCCGGCGTGTACTCCTTGCCCTGCTGGACCGCGCGTTCCGCGAGCGCCAGGTCGATCCGGTGGATCATCACCAGGCCGAGCCCGTTCAGCAGCGCGACACACGGCAGGATCACCGGGTCCGCGTACGGCGCCCAGCGGCGGACGGCCAGATGCGCGGCCGTCAGCACCCCGAGGTAGGACAGTCCCAGCCAGATGATCGAGCTGGTGAGCTCCTGCTCCTGGTTCGCCTCCACCAGCACGAGCGCGACGGTGACGATGAACGTCGCGAAGGCCAGGAGGACGAGCTCCGTCCCGCGCCGCTTGGGCAGCTCGCGCGGAGGGTTCGTGGCGAACTGGGCCGAAGCCGGATCGGCGAGCGGCGTGCTCATCAGTTACCGCCTCCCGGTGCTGCCGGTTCCGGCGTCGAGCAGTCCCTCCCCGCTGGCTGGTTCGCCGAACTCGGCGAGGCGGGGGTAGAAGGGGGAGCCGCCGACGACGACGCCGGGGGCGCCTGCTCGGAAGGCGGAATGGAAGTCGAGCCGGTGGCGGGCTTGCAGTCGGCCAGCTGCTTGTGCGGCCGCAGGAAGTCGTCGATGTACTTGCGGGCGTCGTCGAGGTTGTCCTTCTTGACACCGTTCTTCACCGCGATGCGCGCGTCCTCCTGGAGGGCGGGCACCAGCAGCTTGTCGGTGCACAGCCCGCCCGGCGGGCACGAGCCCTGCTCGTAGGCGTGCAGGTCGATGCCGAGGATGCTGCCCGGGACGCCGCGGTAGATCACGACCTCCTCGCCGGGGCCCTCGCCGACGTAGTACTGGCTCAGCACGAAATACCGCGTGGCGATCGCCGCCGCGGCCAGCACGATCAGGACGACCACCGCTCCCGCCAGCCAGCGAAATCGCCTCCGGCGCTTGACCTTGGGGTCCTCCTGTTGGGGCTGGACCTCGGGCCGCGGCTGCGGCGCGGGCTGGGTCAGCGCGCGGGCGCGGGCGGCGGGGGAGTCGCCCTGGTGGAACTCGTCACTGCCGTCACCGGCGGCGCCGCCCACTATGGGCGCGTCCTCGCCGAAGTCGACGTCGACGACGTCGGCGATGATCACCGTGACGTTGTCCGTGCCGCCGCCCTTGAGCGCCAGCTCGATCATCCGGTCGGCGCAGGCCTGCGGATCCGGGATCTGGATCGCCTCGGACAGCGTCTCGTCGCTGACCATGCCGGACAGGCCGTCCGAGCAGATCAGGTACCGGTCGCCGGCGCGGGCCTCGCGCACTGTCAGGCTCGGCTCGACCTCGTGCCCGGTGAGCGCCTTCAGCAGCAGCGACCGCTGCGGGTGCACCGCGGCCTCTTCCGGCGTGATCCGGCCTTGTTCGAGAAGTTCGTTGACGAAGCTGTCGTCCCGCGTGATCTGCGAGAACTGCCCGCCGCGCATCAGATACGCGCGCGAGTCGCCGACGTGCACGACACCCATCCGCGAACCGGCGAACAGCACGGCGGTCAGGGTCGTGCCCATCCCGTCGAGGTCCGGGTCCTGCTGGACGAGTTCGGCGATCGCCGCGTTGCCGTTCTGGACGGCTTCCCGCAGCTGCGCCAGGAGATCGTCGCTGGGGTCGTCGTCGTCGAGCGGGGCGAGGGAGGCGATGACGACCTTGCTGGCCACCTCACCCGCGGCGTGACCGCCCATGCCGTCGGCGAGGGCGAGCAGGCGGGGACCGGCGTACACGGAGTCCTGGTTGCTGGAACGCACCAGGCCCCGGTCGCTGCGAGCCGCGTAGCGGAGGACGAGAGTCATGGGCGAAGCTCGATCACCGTTTTGCCGATCCTGATGGGGACTCCGAGCGGGACCCGGAGGGGTGCCGTGACCTTAGCCCGGTCAAGGTACGTCCCGTTCGTCGAGCCCAGATCTTCCACGTACCAATCCTCCCCGCGCAGGGCGATCCGGGCGTGCCGGGTCGACGCGTAGTCGTCGTCCAGCACCAGGGTCGAGTCGTCGGCGCGGCCGATCAGGATCGGCCTGCCGTCCAAGGCGATCCTGGTGCCCGCCAGCGCACCATGGGTCACGAGCAGCTGCTGAGGCGACTTCCCGCCACGCGGCTTCTTGTTTTCCTTCTTCTTGCGACCGAACGTCGGGACGGCGACTCGCAGCCCGGAGGCCGCGTACAGATCCGAACGGACGACACGCAACGCGGCGAACACGAAGAGCCAGAGCAGCACGAGAAAGCCCACCCTGGTGAGTTGAACGACCAGCTCTGGCACTTGTTGTGTCCGCTCCCGTTTCTCCTGTACGCCGCGGAGAGCGCGTGCCGTCCGGGATGGTCGGCTCCGAACGGCCTTGCTCTCCGCAGCCGACCTGAGGTGCCGATCCACCACAGGCCCGCACCGCAATTCTGCGATACCCCCTCCGGACCCCGCCGGTCAGCCCTGCGTACGGAACACGAGAGACGAGTGGCCCACGCGGATCACGTCCCCGTCCGCCAGCTGCCAGGTCTGCACCGGGGTGCCGTTGACGGTCGTGCCGTTCGTCGAACCGATGTCCGCGAGCGTCGCGCTCTGGCCGTCCCAGGTGATCTCCAGATGACGGCGCGAGACGCCGGTGTCCGGGAGCCGGAAGTCGGCGTCCTGGCCACGGCCCACGACGTTCCCGCCCTGCTTCAGCGAGTACGAGCGGTTCGAACCGTCGTCCAGCTGGAGGCTCGCGGAGAGCTGACGGCCGGCCGCGGGCTGGCCGCCGTAGCCGCCACCCTGCGCGTACGGGTCCGCGGCGGGCTGGCCGTACTGCTGCTGGCCACCGCCGTACTGGTCGTAGCCACCCTGCTGCTGCTGGCCGCCGTACTGGTCATAGCCGGGCTGCTGGGCGCCGCCACCGTAACCCTGGTCGTAGCCGCCTTGCTGCTGCTGGCCGCCGTACTGGTCGTAGCCGGGCTGCTGGGCGCCGCCGCCATAGCCCTGGTCGTAACCACCCTGCTGCTGACCGCCGTACTGGTCATAGCCGGGCTGCTGGGCGCCGCCGCCATAGCCCTGGTCGTAGCCGCCTTGCTGCTGCTGGCCGCCGTACTGGTCGTAGCCGGGCTGCTGGCCACCGCCGTAACCCTGGTCGTAGCCGCCCTGCTGCTGGCCGCCATAACCCTGGTCGTACCCGGGCTGCTGCTGGCCAGCCTGCTGTCCGTAGCCGTACTGGCCCTGCTGCTGGCCGTACGGGTCACCCTGGTCGTATTGGCCGTAGCCGGGGGGCTGGCTCATTGCTGGGTCTCCTGCGTTGCTGGGTCGTGCCGACCGTGACGATCCCTCGACGCCGTGGGGCTTGACGTCGGGATCGACGGACGAACGGGTCTTGAACTGTCCAGTATGCAGCGCCTCGTTGCGCTCGAGCGAAACTACGACGTCACCATAGGTGTCCCAACCGTGCTCGGCGAGGTGTTCCTTGACCGCCTCCGCCAACACCGACGTGACCCGACGTTCGTCTCCGGCCATGCGCTCGTGATCAGCCTGCCCCAACGACACGATGTAGTGGTTGGGAGCGAGCTGTCGACCACCGGCCAGCTCACGAACGTTCTCCTCGCTCTCGCGCTCAAGCGCCACCGCCACTTCCTGCGTGACGACGTTGCCACCGAACATGCGCGCGAAGGTATTGCCCACGAGGTTCTCGAGCCGCCTATCAAAGCGCTCTACGCGGCCCACCGGGCAACCTCCTCACACGTGTGCTTCCCCGTCGATCCTATCCGGGTACGGCCAGTCGGACACGGCCCCCGGTGAAACCCGTCAAAACCGCCTGCTACGCTTTGCGAGCTGTCAGAGAACGAAGCACTCGGGCGAGTGGCGGAATGGCAGACGCGCACGGTTCAGGTCCGTGTGTCCGAAAGGACGTGAGGGTTCAACTCCCTCCTCGCCCACTCTTTAAAGAGGCCCCCGTCCTGCGGGTCGGCGGCTAC